>JBKEBG010000007.1:0-12823 GCA_047972985.1 Arachnia sp. | reverse complement strand
CGCTGGCACCCCGCGCAGGTGGCGGGCGGTCAAGATGCTCATCAGATGGTGAACGTGGCTGAGCTGGGCAACTGCCTCGACGTTGGTGATTGGATCGAGATGAACCAGCACTGCCCCCGTCATGGCAGCCAACTCCTCAATGATCGCCACGTCCTCAGGACGATTGTCTGGCCGCGCCGAAACGACCCAGGTGCGGCCCTCGAACAGCGCCGCCGAGGCGGTCAATGGGCCGGAGTACTGCGACCCGGCCATGGGGTGGGAGCCGACGTAGCGTCGGGCGTCGATGTCGTTCAAGGCCTCCGCGATCGGGGCCTTCACCGAGCCGACGTCGGTGACCACGGCGTTGGGAAAGCGCTCGAGGCTGGTCCTGACGACCGCGGCGATCGAGTCCGGCGGTGTGGCCACCACCACCACATCGATCTCATCGGGACCCGCAGGCCCGACGCGGCCGGCCCCGAGGCTGGCTGCCACGAGCGCATGACTGGTGGCCCGGTCTTCGAGTGTGACCCGCACCCCGGCCTGGGTGAGTGCCATGCCGACCGAGGACCCGACAAGACCGGCCCCGATGACCAGTACCCGTGCGATCATGCGCCCTCCAGCCACGACTCGACCACCTCGCGTGGCAGCCTACGAAATGTGCGGGACCCGACCAGGCCGCGATCCAGCAGACCCACCTCGAGGCGCTGCGGGGCAAGCGGCGTATCCCTCGTGGCCAGGGCCGCTGCCGTGAGGCGCAGCACCTGATCAGCGTCGGTGTCCTCGGGATACTCGAGGATCGCCCGCTCGGCCCGCTCGGCGCCGTGTCCCAGCGCCACCATCCTGCCTGCCTCGGTGATGGTGCCGTCATAGGAGATGTGGAACAGCACGTCGTGGCCTGATGCTGGGCCGAGCTCGGCGAGGACGAGCTCCACCTCGAAGGGTTTGTCCGCCTGTGATGCGAATGTGGTGCCCAGCTGCGATGAGTAGCCCATGGCGAGGCTGCGAGCCGTGACATCGGCGCGGTCATAGGAGTAGCCGCGCAGGTCTGCTTGCCGGATCCCCGCCACGCGCAGCGCTTCGAATTCGTGGTAACGGCCAACCGCGGCGAAGCCGATCCGATCGTGAATCTCCGAGACCTTGCGCAGGCTCGTGCTGGGGTTCTCCGCGACGAACAAGATCCCCTGAGGGCAGGACACCACCGCGACACCACGCCCCCGTCCGATCCCCTTGCGTGCGAAATCGGCTCGGTCGCGCATCGCCTGTTCCGGCGAGACGTAGAACGGCAAGCTCATGAGTGCCCCCTCGCAGTGGGGCCGCCAGGACGTGAAGCACGACCCGCGATGACGGCCTCGGCCGCGGTGTGGACCTCAGCATCGCTGAGCCGCCGGGCTCCGGCGGCGCTCACGCACATCACCAGCGGCAGGATGCCGCGGGTGAGATCGAGTCCACTGGTTGCTGAATCGTCGTCAGCCGCGTCGTAGAGGGACTGCAACAGCGCGGTGACAGTGGCCGCTTCGTCTGCCGCCGGGTCGTGCAGCTTCTTCAGCGCCCCGCGAGCGAACACCGCCCCGGACCCGACCGCCGCAAATCCGCGTTCCTCGTAGCGTCCCCCGCCGGCGTCATAGGAGAACATACGGCCTCGCTGCTCGGCGGCGTCCCACCCGAGGAACAACGGCACGACGGCCAATCCTTGGAGTGCTTGCGCGAAATTGCCTCGAACGAGCGCGGCCAACCGGTTGGCCTTGCCGGCGAGACTGAGCTCGGTGCCCTCGACCTTCTCGTAATGCTCCAGCTCCATTTGGAACAGCCGCACCAGCTCGATCGACGGTCCCGCTACCCCGGCGACACCAATGACGCTGCGCCGGTCGGCGTGAAATACCTTCTCAATATCGCGCAGGGCGATCATTGATCCCATGGTCGCCCGACGATCGCCCGCCATGACAGCGCCTCCCGAGTAGCCCGCGGCGACGATCGTCGTGCCGTGTGGCCCGTCGGCCTCGGTGGGTTGTGGCAGCGCGTCGGGGGCGGTGGCCCGCAAGAACTCGACAAACGAGACCGATGTGTCGAAATGCACCCCGCGATCCTAGTGCCCGCGCTCGGGAGTCACTACCACGGCTAGGCTTGCGGTCGTGATCCGTGCATTACCTCCCGTCATTGATCTGGCTCTCGTCGTGGTTTTCGCCATCCTCGGCCGCGCCTCGCATGCTGAGGCCCTCAGCCTCGGCGGGATCGCGACGACGCTGTGGCCGTTCGCGGTGGGCTGCGTGTTCGCCTGGGTCATCATCGGGCTCCTCGGCGATTCCGGCCTCGGCCTGCGCGCCGCAGCAATCATATGGCTGGTGACCTGGCTCGGCGGTTTGGGGCTGCGAGTGACCTTCGGTGGCACCGCCGCCGTGGCATTCATCATCGTCGCCGGGTCGTTCCTGTTGCTGAGTCTCGGCGGGTGGCGGCTCATCTTCTGGCTGGTCAGGCGGCGGCGCACCAGCTGAGGGACGCGCTAGATATTTGACTCGCCGCTTGGCGTCGACTCATCCACGCCGATGCGGCCGCAGGTGTGGGCTCGGTGCACTACGCCCGGCTCACCCAACCAGCATCAGCTCAGCCTGCCGTGGGGCGGGTCTCCGGCGGTTCAACCAGCCGTTCGGCCAGGTGCGCGGGGCGCGGGCCTGTGTAGTCGGGGCCGTAGGCGCCGGGAGCCGGGCGACGCTTTCGCATCGGGGCGGTGACGCCGGGGGCGAGCCGGCGAGAGATCACCAGGAAGCCCGTGTGGGCGCTAGTGCCGTGGCCGGGGCGGATCGCCAAGCCTTCGGCGTGCCAGTCACGCACCGTCGTTTCCGTCATGTGCGGCTCGGTGAAACCGCCGTGCACCCGCAGCGTGTCAGCCACGCGACCCAGCTGGGTGGCCGTGGCGACATAGCAACACAGCACCCCGCCCGGGGCCAGCCGTTGGCCAACCGCGTCGATGCACTCCCACGGTGCCAGCATGTCCAGGATCGCCCGGTCGATGGGCTCATCGCTGATGGATTCCACGAGATCGCCCACGGTCAGCCGCCACGCCGGGTGAGCACCGCCGAGGAAGGTCTCGACGTTCTTCCGGGCGACTTCGGCGAACTTGTCGCGGCGCTCATAGGAGTCGAGCCTGCCGCCGGGGCCGATGGCGCGCAACAAAGCCAGGGTGAGCGCCCCGGAGCCGACGCCGGCCTCCAGCACGCGCGCACCCGGGAAGATGTCGGTCCACATCAGGATCTGTGCTGCGTCCTTGGGGTAGATCACCGCGGCTTCGCGGGGCATGGCCACCATGAACTCGTTGAGCACCGGCCGCAGCGCGAGGAACTCGGCACCGCCCGCCGAGGTGATCCGCACGCCCTCGGGCCCGCCGATGAGGTCATCGTGACTCACGGCCCCCTTGGTGGTGTGCCACACGCCACCCTCACGCAGCACGATGGACTTGCGGCGCCCCTTCTGGTCGGTGAGAGTGACGCGCTCGCCCACCTCGAGCGGGCCGCGATGCACCCCGGAAAGCTCGCTCAACGGTGTTCCCGCCAGATCTGGGCCAGGTCGTCCCAGGTGAGGTCGGCCACTCCCTCGGGGCGCAGCACGCGGCGCGGCGCCGGGCCCACGTTGATCTCGGGCGAGACTGCGAGCACCACGGCGCCGGTCGCGGAGGCGGATGCTGTGCCAGGGACCGAATCCTCCAGGATGATCACGTCTTGGGATGTCAGACCGAGCTTGGACAGGGCAAGCTCGTAGGCCTCGGGATCAGGCTTGGGATGCGTGACGTGATCGGCGTGCAGGATGAACTCCACTTTGCCTTCCAGCGCGTTCTCGGCGGCAGCCATGATCCGGCCGTTGCTGGCAGTGACCACCGCGCACCGAACTCCGCGGGCATTGAGCTCATCAAGCAACTCGACGGCACCGGGAAGGAACGGCAGCCCGTCGGTGCGCATCCGCTGGCTGACCCGTCGGTGCAGCTCGTCGCTCATCTCGGCTTGGCCGATCGTACCGCCCACCAGATCCGACATCTTCTGGGCCGTGAGCTCGGCGGATTCCCCCACCGACCTCAGATCCGACATGTCCACGCAGACGCCGTGCTCGGCCAGCATGGCAGTCTCGATCTCGGCCCACCACGGCTCGGTGTCGACGAGGGTGCCGTCGAAATCCCACAAGACAGCGGCTGGTTCAGGTTGCATTGAAGTACTTTGCCTCCGGGTGATGTACGACGATCGCGTCGGTGGACTGCTCGGGGTGCAACTGGAGCTCCTCGCTCAGCTCAACGCCGATGCGATCAGGCTCCAGCAGCCTCACAAGCTTCGCACGATCGGCCAGGTCGGGGCACGCCGGGTAGCCAAATGAGTATCGGGAGCCGCGGTAGGCCTGGTCCCGGATCGCCGCCTCGACGCCGTCCTGGCCGCCCAGGCCGAGCTCGTCGCGGATCCGGGAGTGCCACAACTCGGCCAGGCCCTCGGTCAGTTGCACCGACAGCCCGTGCAGTTCGAGGTAATCGCGGTAGGCGTTGGCCTCGAACAATTCCTGCGTGGCCAGCGCCACCCGCGGGCCCATCGTGACCAATTGCATGGCCAGCACGTCGGGGCCTGACCGGGCGGCCTCCTCGGCGTCGCGGAAGAAATCGGCCAGGCACAGGCGACGATCTCGGCGCTGCCGCGGGAAGTCGAATCGGGCCAGCTCCGCTGCCGGGTCATCGGGGTGTCCCACGACCAGCGTCGAGCCCTCGGAGTGCACCGGCCAATAGCCGTAGACCACGGCGAACTGGGCAAGCTGCTCGGTGGCGATCCGGTCGAGCCACATCCGCAGCCGCGGTATCCCCTCGGTCTCGACGAGTTCGTCGTAGCTGGCACCGTCGCGGGCCGCTTTGAGCCCCCACTGCCCCAGGAATGTGGCGCGCTGGTCCAGCCAGGCGGCCACATCCGCGGTGGGAATGCCCTTGACCACGCGGGAGCCCCAGAACGGCGGCGTGGGCACCTCGGCCAATCGCGCCACATCCGAACGCCCCCCTGAGCCCGGCTCAGGTTCGGTCACGCTCGCCTTGGCCGTGACCCGTCGCTTGCGGCGCTCGGGAAGGCTCGCGCCCGGCACTCCCGCCTTGACCGCCATCACCGCGTCCATCAGCGCCAGGCCCTCAAAGGCGTCGCGGGCATAGCGGACTTCGCCTTCGAACATGTCACCAAGGTCGTGCTCGACGAACGCCCTGGTCAGGGCAGCTCCGCCGAGCAGCACAGGATACTTCTCGGCCAGGCCGAGCCGGTTGAGCTCGGTGAGGTTGTCCTTCATCACCAGGGTCGATTTCACCAGCAGCCCGGACATGCCGATAGCGTCGGCGCGGTGGGCCTCGGCTGCCTCCACTATCGCGTTCATGGGTTGCTTGATGCCGACGTTGATCACCGTGTAGCCGTTATTGCTGACGATGATGTCGACGAGGTTCTTGCCGATGTCGTGGACGTCGCCCTTGACGGTGGCCAGCACCAATGTGCCTTTGGAGCCGGCGCCGTCGGCGCGGTCCATGTGCGGCTCGAGGTAGGCCACGGCTGCCTTCATGACCTCGGCGGACTGCAGCACGAACGGCAGCTGCATCTGCCCAGCGCCGAAACGCTCCCCCACTACCTTCATGCCGGCCAGGAGGTCACCGTTGATGATGTCGAGCGCGGGTTTGCCGACCAGGGCCTCGTCGAGGTCGGCTTCGAGGCCCTTGGCGTCGCCGTCGATGATGCGTCGCTGCAGCCGCTGCGCCAGCGGCAGGGCCGCCAGTTCGGCCGCCCTGGACGCCCGGGCGGAGGCCGCGGTGACCCCCTCGAAAAGGTCGAGGAACCGCGACAGCGGGTCATAGTCATCCCGACGGCGATCCCACACGAGATCGAGCGCCACCTCGCGTTGCTCATCGGGGATCCGGTCCATCGGGATGATCTTGGCCGAGTGGACTATCGCGGAATCGAGTCCGGCGGCGACGGCCTCATGCAGGAACACCGAGTTCAGCACTATCCGGGCCGCCGGGTTGAGCCCGAAGGAGACATTTGAAACGCCGAGCGTGGTGCGCACCCCGGGGTAGCGGCGCTTGATCTCACGGATCGCCTCGATGGTTTCGATGGCGTCGCGGCGGGTCTCCTCCTGGCCGGTGGCGATGGGGAAGGTCAGGCAGTCCACCAGGATGTCACCGACGTCGAGGCCCCAGGTTCCGGTGAGGTTATCGATCAGCCGTGACGCGACGCGCATCTTCCACTCGGCGGTGCGGGCCTGGCCCTGTTCGTCGATTGTCAAGGCCACGACGGCGGCGCCGTGATCGGCGATCAGCGGCATCACTCTGGCGAAACGAGACTCGGGCCCGTCGCCGTCCTCGTAGTTGACCGAGTTCACTATGCAGCGGCCGGCTAGGTGCTCCAGACCGGCGCGGACCACCTCGGGCTCGGTGGAATCGAGCATGATCGGCAGGGTAACGGCGGTAGCCAGCCGTCCCGCCAGGCGGGCCATGTCGGCCACTCCGTCCCGGCCGACGTAGTCGATGCACAGGTCAAGAATGTGGGCGCCGTCGCGGGCCTGGGCCTTGGCGATGTCGACGCACTCGTCCAGGTTGTCGGCGAGCATCGCCTCGCGGAATGCCTTGGACCCGTTGGCGTTGGTCCGTTCGCCGATGCTGAGGTAGCTGGCGTCTTGGGCGAAGGGAACCTCGGTGTAAAGGCTGGAGACCGAGCGCTGGTCGATCACCTCGCGTGCGGGTATCGGGCGCCCGCTCACCGCAGCACTGAGTTGGCGGATGTGCTCGGGTGTGGTGCCGCAGCACCCCCCGACCACCGACAGGCTGTACTCGCTGGCGTAGCCCTCGAGAGCCGTGGTGAACTCCGCGGCCCCCAGCGGGTACCGCGCGCCCTCCGCGGTCAGTTCGGGCAGGCCAGCGTTCGGCATGGCGCCAACGGCGATCCCGGCGTGGCGTGACAGGTGACGCAGGTGTTCGCGCATCTCGGCGGGCCCGGTGGCGCAGTTGAGGCCGATCGCGTCGATGCCAAGCGCCTCAAGGCTGGTGAGCGCGGCGCCGATTTCTGAGCCCAGCAGCATTGTCCCGGTGGTTTCAACCGTGACATTGACCATGATGGGCAGCTCGACGCCCGCGTCGTGGCGAGCCTGCTTCGCTCCGAGGACCGCGGCCTTGGCCTGTAACAGGTCCTGGACCGTCTCGATCTGGACTGCGTCGATACCCCCGGTGATCATGGCGGCCACTTGGCGCCGGTAGGCGTCGCGGATGGCCTCGAAGCCGATGTGCCCCAACGTTGGGAGCTTGGTTCCCGGCCCCACCGAGCCGAGCACGAAGCGAGGCTTGTCGTCGGTGGAGAACTCATCGGCTGCCGCCCTCGCGATCCGGGCGGCTGCCTCGGCCAGTTCCTCCAGCCGTTCGGTGATGCCGTACTCGGCCAGCGCCGCCAAATTCGTACCGAAGGTGTTCGTCTCGATCAGGTCAGCCCCGGCCTCCAGGTAGGCGCGGTGGACTGCCTCGACGATGTCGGGGCGGGTGAGGCTGAGGATTTCGTTGCAGCCCTCGTGGCCCTGGAAATCCGCTTCGACGCTCAGCTCGCCGAAGGACTGCAGCATGGTTCCCATTGCCCCGTCGGCGACGAGGACGCGGGTGGCGAGGCATTCTGCGATCGAGCTAGGCACGCGCACACTCTAGTGTCCCGGGCCCCGGGCGCGCCGCGCCGCTCACGGCCGGCGGCGGCCGGTGCCCGGTATGTGCCCGCTTGCGGGGCGTGCCCGATCAGTATCGGCGGCGTATCTCGTGCAGTCCGGGCAGCGGGTAAGAAGATCGTGTGGTGCACGGGCCATCTCACGCCCTACGAACGTCCCTCGCAGGTGGCCGCATCCCTTCGAGAGTGGCTGGCGGGGCCCGGGTCGGCCGCGATCGGCTAACTGCGGCTACCTGGCCTGGTCCCGTTAGAGTGGTGGAATGCAGTTCGAGCACCCGAGCGATCTTCGTGACCCCGCCGTGGTGATTGCCTTCAGTGGCTGGAATGACGCGGGCAATGCCGCCAGCGATTCGGTGCTGCATCTGATCGACAAGTACCCGTCGCAAGAGATTGCGCGCATCGACGATGAGCGCTTCTACGATTACCAGGCCACCCGTCCCGGGCTGAAACTGACCCCCGATGGACCGTTCCTCGAATGGCCGCACCTGAGCATTCAGCGCGTCGCCCACCCGGACCGGGATCTGATCGCCGTGGTCGGCCCCGAGCCGAGCCTGTTGTGGCGTGCCTACGCCCAGGAGCTGCTGGACATCGTCTCGGCGCTGCGCCCCAGGCTGTGTCTCCTGCTGGGGGCAATGCTCAGCGACACCCCGCACACCCGGCCGCTGCCGGTGTCGATGAGCACGCTGGATACCGGGCTGCAGGAGCGGTTGCAGTTGGAAGAGCTGCGCTATGAGGGTCCCGTCGGTATCGTCGGCGTCGTCAATCAGATGCTGATCGCCCAGGGGCTCCCCACCGCGTCCATGTGGGTCTCGATCCCGCATTACGTGGCCTCACCGCCGAGCCCCAAGGGGCAGGAGGCGCTGATGGGTCGCATCGAGGAGCTGCTGGGCATCGAGCTTGAGCACTCCGATCTCCCGGTCGAGGCCGAGAAGTGGACGCAGGCGGTCGACGAACTCAGCCAAGAAGATCCTGACGTTGCCGAGTACATCGAGCAGCTGGAAGAGGCCCGCGACGCCTCCGACGTCGAGAGCGTCACGGGCGAGACCATCGCTGCTGAGTTTGAGCGCTATCTCAAGGGCAAGGGTGACCAACCTCCCCCCGGTTGAGGTGACTGGATGAGTGAGATTCCCGGCGATGGCCTCGCCCCCGATCCTGAGGCACAGGCCCACGGCTGGCGGCCCGCAGCACTGACCCCCGGGATCCTTCGGCTGCTCGATGATGTGGAACAGCGGTTGGCCGGCAATCCCGAGCGAGCGGCGCGGGTGCGCACCTATGTGACCTCGCTGATCCGCGACGCCACGCTGCGCCACCTCGATGGCCGCACATTTGTGCTCACCGGCGACATCCCCGCCATGTGGCTGAGAGACTCCACCTGGCAATACCGCCCGCTCCTGGCGGCGGCGCCGGGGGACCCGGAGACACTCGAGTTGATCGCCGGATTGTGCCGTCACCAGGCCGCCTGTGTGCTGGCCGATCCCTACGCCAATGCCTTCACGCTGCACCCGGGGATAGCATCGCAGCACCACGATTTCGCCCAGCAACACCCGCTGGTCTGGGAACGCAAGTACGAACTTGACTCCCTCGCGGCTGTGCTCGATCTGGCCGCCCGACTCTGGCGTGTCACCGGCTTCACCGGCCACCTTGATCTCACCTTTCGACAGGCGGCCCGGCGAATCGTCGAGGTCATCACCGCCGAACAGCACCACGACCGGGACAGCTATCGGCTGCATCGGCCCCACGCGCCCGCCCGGGACTCGCTATCCCACGACGGCCGCGGCGCCCCCTGCGCCCCGGTGGGGCTTTCCTGGAGCGGCTTTCGCCCCAGCGACGACGCCTGCCAGCTGCCCTATCTGATTCCAGCCAATGCAGCGGCAGTCGTCGGGCTGCGTGGGCTGGCCGACGTCGCCGGGCAGGTCTGGCGCGATCAAGCATTGAGCGTCAGGGCGAGGCGGTTGGCCGAGGAGATTGATCGGGCCATCACCGAGTATGGGCTGGTGACTGGTCCACTCGACGAGCCGATCTGGGCCTACGAGGTGGACGGCCGCGGGGCTCAGCTGCTCACCGATGACGCCAACATCCCCAGCCTCTTGTCGCTGCCCTATCTCGGGTACTGCTCCCCGTCGCAGCCACGCTATCTCGCAACGCGTAGATTCCTGCTCAGCTCCGCACACCCCGGCTACATCGTCGGCAGCCGTGCCCGCGGGCTGGGTTCCCCCCACACCCCGGAGGGCTATGTGTGGCCGCTGGCCATTGCGATGGCGGCGCTGACCCAGCAGGATGCGGCGACCACGCAGGCGGCGTTGGCCTGCCTGGAGGACACCGACGCCGGGACCGGCCGCCTCCACGAGTCATTCGACGCTAACGACCCCGCCAAGTTCACGCGTGCCTGGTTCTCCTGGCCGGAGATGACCTACGTGCACCTGGTATTGCACAGCCTGGCCACCGACGCCAGCACTCATTACTGAGGGGCCCGTTTCACCTTTCGGGCGGCTCCAGTAGGGAGACGATCACGTCCGCCGGAAGATCCTGATCCGCATTGAAGCTGTTGCGTACCGCGATCGTGGCCGCACCGGCAGCGCGGGCCTGCCGCAGGAAGCCCGCGTTATCTTCGATCACTATCACCGGGGGCTGATACAGCCGGCGGAGCAGCCCCAGCTTGTCCTCGCCCGGTTCACGTCGGCGAATGTTGAGATGATCAGCCAGGCCCCAGCCGGCCAGCAGCCGGGCCTGGGAGTCCGGGTCGCCGTTGGACACGATGAACTGCTGCGCCCCCAGCCCTGCGAAGTACGGCACCAGCGCGCGGGCCACCCAGGTGGGCTGCAAGGTCTCCAAGGCCAGCTCCAGGTAAGCGGCCTGGCGTTCACGGGCGAGGTCGTCGATCTCGTCGCGGCGGGCGGGGAATCCCTGTGCGATGAGCTCGGACCAGATCCGCGGCTCGGTCTTGCCGACCATCGCGTCGAAGTAGCCGGGCTCGAGGACGTGGCCGCGGCGCCGGGCAAGCTCCTGGTAGGTCTGGTCGTGCAGCGGCTCAGTGTCGGCGACCACCCCGTCGAAGTCCCACAGCACTCTCAACTGGCAGTCGGTCCCGGCGATGCCGGCGTGGTCCACCAGCGAATCCACCTGGTCCCGCCAGGCCTCGCGGGTCATGTGCGCGATTCCTGTCCGCTGACCGGACGGTTGCGGTAGCGCGTGACGAGTTCGGGTGCGGCGGCTTGCATCCGCACCGGCGGTAGCCCGGCGGCGACGAGCTCGAGATCGTCGAGCACCATGTCCCCGATCAACTCGAAGGCCTCCCGGATTCCACCGGCTCGGTGACCCGAGATCACGACATTCTCGACGCCGCGGAACGGGTCGTCTGCCGCGATGGGCTCCTGCGGCCAGACGTCGATTCCCGCGTGGAGCCGACCGCTGTGCAATTCGGACAACAGCGCATCGTAGTCGACCACCGGGGCCCGGCTCACCAGCACCAGGCGGGCACCGTCGGGAAGCAGGGATAGCCGCTGCGCGTTGAGCAGGTGCTGACTCTCGCCGGTCACGGTTGCAAGCATGAACACAAACGTACTGGCCCTCAGGAGTTCATCGAGGTCACAGGGTTCGACGTCCAGCTCGCGTAGCACCCCCGCCGGCAGCCAGGGGTCGTAGACCCGCAGCCGCGGCGCGAATGGCACCAGCAGCCGATGCAATGCTCGACCCAGATTGCCGAAGCCGATGAGCCCGACATCGCTGTGGCGCAGCAACCGGGCGCCATGGTTGCCCTCGGCGACGTATCGCTCGGTGCCGGTGCGGGCAGCCCGATCCTCACGGCTGATCCCGCGGGCGACGTCGAGGGCGAGGCCGAGCGAGAACTCGGCTACGGCCTGCGAATAGGCAGGCCCGCAGCCCAGCACCCGGATTCCTCGCGCGAACGCCGCGGCGTAGTCGATGTTGGGGAAGAAGTTGCCTTCGACGTTGAAGATGGCACGCAGGTGACTCGCCTGAGCGATCCGCTCAGCATCCAGATCGGGCTGACCGATGATCGCCACGGCACCCGGCAGCGCGGCGTCGAATACCTCGGCACCTGGCGTGGCCTCCATGTCGACAACCGAGAATCTGTCGTGGAGGCGCCGCAGCGCCTCCGGGGTGAAGATCCGGTCCCGCTGCTGTGGCGCGGGCGCCAGGATGACTATCGGCTTCTGGTTCATTGGTATCTCCTTTGTTTCGGGTCAGGCACCGCGCCGGGCAGTCGGTGTGGGGTCACTGCTGGGGGCCGCCGACACGACGCCACGCGCCTCCAAGCTCGGCCGAGGAAATGACCGCCTCGCAGATGACCGCCGCCCGCAGCCCCTCGGCCAGCGTTGGAATCCCCTCCGGGGCTTGACCACTGAACCAGGCGTGGCTGTCGAGGACGAAAGCGTTGAAACAGTCCTGGTATCCCTGCGGATGGCCGGAAGGCAAGAACGACAGGCGTCGTGCTTGCGCCGACGTCATTGATTCACCGCGGCGCAGCACCATCGACTCGTCCAGCCCGCCGATCCAGATCGACTCCGGGTCCTCCTGATCGAAGCAATAGCTGGCCTTTGATCCGCTGATCTCGATGTGAAGGCGGTTCTTGCGCCCAGCCGATACCTGGGACACAACAAGTGTCCCAATGGTCCCAGCATCGCTCACGAATCCGACGATGGCAGCGTCCTCGGTCCCGGGCCCCCGGGAGTGACCCCGATCGAAGACAGTGCGCATCCGCGCCGACACCTCGACCACGCGTTCCCCCGACACGAACTCATAGAGATCGCACCAGTGCGATCCGATGTCGGCGAAGGCCCGGCTGGGGCCCCCGGTCGAGGGGTCGACGCGCCAGTTTGTCTGTCCCGGCATCGCCAGCCAGTCCTGCAGGTAGCTGCCCTGCACCACGGATCTGGCACCCAGGTGGCCGCTGGCGATCCGGTGCCGGATTTCACGTACCAACGGGTGGAATCGATAGACAAATGGCACGCTGCCCCGGCGCTGTGCCGTGCCCGCGGCCGCGACGATGCGCTCGGCGGAGGCGACGTCGATGGCCAGGGGCTTCTCGACGACCACGTGCTTGCCCGCCTCGAAGGCTTGCACAGCAAAATGCTCATGGGTGCCGTTGGGTGTGCACACGTGCACCACGTCAACATCGGGCCGTTGCAGCAGCGCCTCAA
>JBKEBG010000168.1:0-4164 GCA_047972985.1 Arachnia sp. | reverse complement strand
CGAGGTCATCGATGCGGTCGAACACCTTCGCACCGTGGATCAGTGGCTCCAACCACCGGCGCGGTTCGCTGCCGCCACGCTTGGTGTCATCGGCAAGACGGATTTACTGGCAGCGGGTGAGCGCGAGGACTGCATCAGCACCATCACAGATCGGGTACGGGCACGAAACCCCACACTCCCCTGCGTGATCGCGCGGAGCGGCGGTATCGATCCGGCGCTGCTGTTCGATACGATCCAGCCGCCGGCTGCTCAGCCGACACTGCCGCTCCAGCCAGCATCCACGCACGCGCGTCACGGGCATCCAGATCATGACCATGCTCAGACGGCAGCAGTGTCGCTGTCCGGTCCAGTCGGCCCGGGCGCGTTGATGGAGCTGCTGGAGAACCCGCCAGTGGGCGCTTACCGCATGAAGGGCAGGGTCCGGTTGGCTGGGTCGCGGGCAGAATCTGGGTATCTGGTCAATGTGGTCGGCCGGACGATCCACATCGTTCCGTTCCCGGTGCCGCTGGGTGCCGGTGAACTCGTGATGATTGGGCCTGATCTCGACGTCAGCGCCGCGAAGGAACGGCTGGCCGCGCTTGCGGGCCCCTCAGCCCAGGCCAGTCAGTCTGATGTCGATGGTCTACGCCGGGCCCGGCAATACGTGCAGTTGAGTACCACCTGAATTTCACGCCGTGTTCACGTTCGCGGGGGGCGGCTGAACCCGGCGCGGGTCAGCGCCTAGAGAGCCTCCACCGACCCCAGCCAGGCCAGCAAGGCATGGGCGACGAGTTCTGGGTGAGTGAGGGGACTCATATGTTCGGTATCCAACCGCACCACAGTCCAGTGTTCGGCTCGCGTCGCGATGTGCGGATAGCCGGCTTCCGCTCGGCCTCGATCACCAGGAGCGGAATGTTCGATGCGCTCGTCAGGGCCGCCGTCCGGTCTTCGCGGTCCCGATCAGGACGCGCGCCGACCCGTCACGCGGACGTAGAGCCACGCCATCCCTAAAACGATGGCTCCGTAGATGATCTGTCGAACCGCATCAGAGGTGTGCAGCCCCAGCAGGAGCCGATTGAGCACGGTAAGCGTCAGGGCCCCGACGATGGCACCACCAAAGCCTCCCACACCTCCCAGGATCGAGGTGCCACCGATGACGGCCGCAGCTATGGCAGGAAGAAGGTACGCATTCGTTTGGTCCGGTCCGACAGCCCCGCTGACCCCCGAGAAGATCAATCCGGCGAGAGCGGCCAACATGCCCGCCAACACGTAGACCGCGACGAGCACCCGCCACGTGCGTACCCCCGAGAGGCGGGCGGCGGCGGGGTTGTCGCCGACGGCATAGATGTTGCGGCCTAGTCCGGTCCGGGCTAGCCCCCAGACGAGCAGGACCGTGACGACGGCGAGCACCACGGTGTTTCGCGGGATGGGCCCAGCGAGGGTTCCTGCGCTGATGCTGGTGATCACGGGCAGGACCGTCGTGGAGCCAGCAAGGAATCCGTTCCCCACGATGCCGACCGTCACCACTCCCACGAGCACACTGGAAATCCCCAAGGTCATGATGAGGGCATTGACGCCGAAGACACCGACACCGACCCCGGTAACTAAGCCCACCACGGCGCCGGTAGCGAACGCCAAAACGATGGCGGTCACCGGCCCGAGATCAGCATTGACGGCGCACACGTATGCGGCGAGGTTCGCCGTCATGGCCATCGACAGGTCGATGCCACCGGTGAGCATGCACAGCGTCTGGGCGGCGGCCATGATGGCCAGCGGGCAGGCGAGGAGCAGAATCGAGCGGACTCCAAAGGCCGTGAACAAGGAGGGGTCTCGCAGGGCGGTGATGCCGAAGAGGATCACTAAGATCACGAGCAGAGCGATGACGGGCCGGGTCGACAGGTACGTCAGCCCTCGCGTCGTGGCGGAGGTCTCCCGCGCCGTCGTCGTCATGATCGTGTCCTTGTCTGTTGCGCGATTCCCCCCAGGAGAACCATGAGGATCAGAAACGTGCCGCGTGCCACCTCGGCGAGGTTGGGGTCCCATCCGAGGCCAAGCATGATCTGCGGGATGAGGCCGAGAACCAACGCAGCGAGGACCGGACCGAGCAGACCGCCCATCCCACCGGTGAGGGCGATCCCGCCGAGGACAACGGCGGCGATGCTCGCCAAGAGGGCGTTCATGCCGATCAGCGTCCGTGGCTCGCCCCCACCGGTGAAGGCGGTCGTGGCGAAGCCCGCCAGCCCGACAAAGACCCCCGACAAGGCGTAGGCCCGGACCCGAGCCCAGCCGACATTGATACCGGCCAAATAGGCGGCAGCGCGGTCACTGCCCACGGCATAGGTCGCGATCCCCCACCGGGAGCGCCGGAACGGCACCCAGATCACTACGACGGCGGCCGTCAGCCAGAGCGCCGATGGCAGCGGATTGGAGAAGCCGCCCACCACCGCCTGTTGCACGCTCGCCGGAATGCCACCCCCCGGCTGGGGCAGGACCAAGAAGGCGGCCCCGGCGATGATGAAGCTGAGCGCGAGTGTCACCACGATGTCAGGAACCCCCGACACGGTGATGATCCACCCCATCACCGCCGAGACGACGGCGCAGACGGCAACGACACCGACGGCGATCAGCCAGGCCACCGCTGGACTCGCCTCGAGCATGAGCCGGGCGCACAAGCAGTTAGCGAACACCATCAAAGCGCCCACCGACATATTGACCCCACCCGAGATCACGACCACCCCTTGGGCCATGCCGAGCAGGGCAACGGTCATGCTGCCTGCGACGATCGTGCGGAGTTCGAATCCACCGAAGGTGGGGACCTGGGTGGCACGGAAGATGAGCAAACACAGCAGCAGGACGGCGACGGCAGCAAGCCAGGCATAGCGTTTCCGCAAGCGGGTCAGGGTGCTCGTGGCAGTGGGAAATGTCGTCGTGGTCATCGTTGTGCCTCCGGGGCCAGGGGGTCCGCGTGGTCGCCCTCGTGCTGGGCATCGGTCAGGCCATGCATGGCGGCCAGCAATCGGGCTTCTCCCGCATCCGGGGCCGTCTCGGCGACGATCCGGCCCTGATAAAGCACGAGGGCCCGGTCGGCGACGAGGTCAATCTCGCGGAGCTCACTGGTGTACATGCAGATCGCACCACCCTCGTCAGCACACTGACGAATCACGTCGTAGATCAAGTGTTTGGTTCCGATATCGATGCCCCGCGTCGGGTCGAAGAGCAGCAACGTGCCGAAGCCTGCTGTCAGCCACCGGCCGATGGTCAGCTTTTGCTGGTTTCCTCCGGACAGCCGCCGGGCCTGAGCCGCAGCCCGAGTGTCGATGGCGAGCTGCTCGATGACGGTCTCGACCCTGCTCCGGGTGCGTGCCATGGGGATCGGCCCCCACGAGGCAAGGCGGCGAAACAGGCCCAGCGCCAGGTTCTCCCCGATGGGGCGTTCCGGCAGGATGGCCTGCGTCCGGTCACTGGGGACCAGAGCATTGCCAGCCTTGAGGGCATCGGCTGGATGCCGGGCCCGCAGTGACGTCCCCTCGACGTCGATGCGCCCGCGGTCAGGACGGCGCTGCCCCGACAGGATGTCGAACAGATCGTCTTGCCCCTGGCCCTCCAGCGCCGCAATGCCGAGCACTTCCCCGGGGCGAACGTCGAAGGACACCTCCGCCAGGGCGGGTCCTACGCCAACCCCGTGCACGGACAGCCGCGGTGGGACCTCACTCAGATCACGGGTGGTGCGGCGCGCCTGGGTGCGGACAGTTTCCGCCGTTGGCCCGAGCATGGACGCGACGATCCGCCGCTCCCCACCCTCGCCGGGCTTGAAGCGGTCCACCGTCTGACCGTCGCGAAAGATGGTGCACACGTCGGAGTGTTCGACGACCTCGGCGAGCCGGTGGGAAATGAACAGCACTGATCCGCCACCCTCGGTATGGCGTCGCATAGCCGCGAAGACGCGTTCAGCGAGATCGGTCGGCAGCGCAGCGGTGATCTCGTCGAGGACGAGCAGACGCGGTTGGTGCGCCAGGGCGCGTGCGAGATCCAGGATCCGCAGAAAGGACAACGGAATGTCTCTTGCGTACTCCTGCAGGTCGAGACCGGTCATGCCCAGGGTATCCAGGGCCTCGATCACGGCGTCAGCCGGAGTTTGGGTGAGCCTGAAGTTGGCGGCGATGGTGAGATCCGGCACCATCGACG
>JBKEBG010000104.1:0-87153 GCA_047972985.1 Arachnia sp. | reverse complement strand
CGCTGGCCTTGAGGCCGGTCAGTTCCAGCAGCTTCTCGCCG
Source organism: Arachnia sp. (assembly GCA_047972985.1). GTDB lineage: Bacteria > Actinomycetota > Actinomycetes > Propionibacteriales > Propionibacteriaceae > Arachnia. Next base: position 87,112 of record JBKEBG010000104.1, on the reverse strand, counting down.
TCGGTCTCGGGCACGAAACCGTCCTTGGTGGCCTTGAAGGTGGTGGCTTGGGCGATCTGCGCCGGTGTGATCTCGAAGCTCTGCTCACCCGTGGTGATGGTGACCGGCCCCGAGATCGCCGGCTCGGCATAGGACTCCACGATCTCGTCGACCATGTCGCTGGTCACCGCGGGGGCGACGGTATCCAGCGCAGCCTCCGCCTGGGTCTCCTGGGCCTCGAAGGCCTCGATGATCTCGTCGGCGCTGCCTTGCGTGTCGAGCTCGGTGGCATCGACCGACTCGGTGCGTTGGACCGCTCCGTCGACGTACGCCACGGCGGCGTCGCTGGATGGGCGAGAGAAGTCCTCGGCCACGGATGTGAGCGCCTCCAGAAGCGCGTCTCGGTCGATCGCCAGGGGCACCTCCTCCACCTGAACGCCACCGGTGAAGTTGCGAAAGATCGTCACGGGGTTCCAGCTGAATCCCCCGCCCACGTCAGTAACCGCCTGGTCATAGTCCACTGCCAGACCCGCCTCGGCCGGGTCGATCTCGACGCTGACCTCACCGTGGCTGACAACGATGGGCTTGGCATACAGCGGCCCCAGCTCGGCCTCTAGGTGTTGCCTGGCCTCGTCGCCGGTCATCCCGCCCACATCGACACCGGCGACGCTGGCCTGCGAACCAGTCCGGTTGCCTGCGATGAAATAGGAAGCCACATACGCACCCCCGAGCAGCACGAGTGCTGCCAGGACGGCTCCGATGATCAGCTTGCGCCGACCTCCCGTCGTCGTCGAACTCGCGGTCAAGATGGCCTCCTCGGATGACGCGGCCGATCGGCCACACCTCCATGGTAAGAGGGCCGCGGTGCAGCCCCAAAAGCCGGCAACGCTCAGATCTCTTGGTGACGCCCCAAGCCTTCACGGCTTGTTCACCTCCTGGACACCCCACAGTTCATCCCAGGCCAGCCGCCGGCGCTAGCTTCGGTGCGGTTGGTCCTGCCGGGCCCACCACCGGGATGGTTTAGGCTGTGGGATTGCCCAGAACAAAGGGAGACCGAGTATGCGCGCTAGTTACCACGACGAGCTCGAGGGAGTTCTTCAGCGGATTTTCGAGATGGCAGGGCTGGTGGAAACTGCAATTCTGCAGGCCTCCGAGGGACTCCTCAACGCCGATCTGGCGCAGGCCGAGGCAGTGATCAGCCAGGACGCCCAGCTCGACGCCATGCACGAAGAGCTCGAGTTCAGGTGCTTGTCGTTGCTGGCGCTGCAGGCGCCCGTCGCCTCCGAGCTGCGCACCATCGTCTCGGCGATCCGGGTCATCTTTGAGCTGGCACGCATGGGCGATCTGGCGGCCCACATCGGCAAGATCGCGCGGCTGCGTTACCCGAATCACGCGCTATCCACCCAACTGGAGGATAACTTCAGTCAGATGGCAAACATCGCCACGGAGATGGCGGGCCTGGCCAAGGCCATCCTCATGGACCGCGACCCGAAACAGGCAGAGCGCATGGTGGAGATCGACGCCACCATGGATGAGTTGCGTCGCGAGCACTTCGAGGCCCTCATGTCCGAGGACTGGAATGGTGGCACCGAGTTGACAGTCGACGTCGCGCTGCTCGGCCGCTACTACGAGCGGTTCGCCGATCATGCTGTGGCAGTGGCGCGACGGGTCATCTACATCGCCACGGGCACCACGCCGGAGGGCGAGGACTGGCCAAACGCCTAGGCGACGGCGGTCGCACATCGCCACCATCCCTGGTGAGGGCTCGTTCACTTCGGTGAGCGGGCCCTCAATTGTTAGCCCGTGCGGCTCGGCTGCCTCCCGGGCCGGCCGCTAGGCTGACACCATGACCTCACAGTTGATCTTGCTCCGTCACGGCGAGAGCGAATGGAACGCCAAGAATCTGTTCACCGGCTGGGTGGATGTGGACATCAACGACAAGGGTGTGGCCGAGGCCGAGAAGGCCGCGACGTTGCTCACCAACGAGGGGCTGCTCCCCGATGTCGTCCACACTTCCCTGCTGCGCCGCGCGATCCACACCGCCTACCTGGCGCTGGACGGCTGCGATCGTCATTGGATCCCCACCAAGCGTAGCTGGCGGCTCAACGAGCGCCACTACGGCGCGCTGCAGGGACTGGACAAGTCCGCCACGCGCGAGAAGTACGGCGATGAGCAGTTCATGCAGTGGCGGCGCAGCTACGACGTGCCGCCGCCGCTGCTGGATCCCGACGCCGAGTACAGCCAGTACAACGATCCCCGGTATGCCGATATCCCGGCCGAGGCCCGCCCCCGCACCGAATGCCTCGCCGATGTCGTGGTGCGCATGCTGCCCTATTGGGAGTCCCATATCGTCCCCGACCTTGCCGAGGGCAAGATCGTCCTGGTCGCCGCGCACGGGAACTCGCTGCGGGCACTGGTCAAGCACCTCGATCAGATCTCCGACGACGACATCTCCGGGCTCAACATCCCCACGGGCGTGCCGCTGTTGTACGAACTCGACGACGCCTTCCGCCCGGTGACAGCCGGTGGGCGTTACCTCGATCCCGATGCCGCCGCCGCATCCATCGAGGCAGTGAAGAACCAGGGCAAGAAGTAACCACCTTCGCGTAAGCTCCCCGGCTTTGGCCGGGGAGCTTTTGCGTCCATGATGGGCCTCATGCTGCTTGAAGCCGACGCCTCCGTGGCCGTTTCGTTGTTCTGGATGGCCCTGGCCGCCGTGGTGGCGCCGATCGTGGCCCGAGCCACTCGGCAACGCATCCCCGAGATCGTTGTCCTGCTGACGGCGGGCATCATCATCGGTCCGAGCGTGACGAATCTGGCCCAGACCGACGGCAACGAAATGGTCTCTCAGCTCGGCATGGGGCTGTTGTTCCTCCTGGCGGGCATGGAGATCGAGCTCAAGTCGCTGACCGGGCGGATCGGCAAGTGGGCGATCCTCACCTGGGGAGTCGGTTTCCTGATGGCCCTGGGCATTGGCTACATAATGATCGAACAGGCCACGCTCACCCAGGCAGTCGCCCTGGCCCTGGCGGTGACCTCGACGGCCCTGGGCGCACTGCTTCCCATCCTCAAGAGCAAGGGCCTGCTCACCAGCAAGCTTGGCCAGGCGGTGATGACCAACGGGGCAGTGGGTGAGCTCGGCCCGGTCCTGGTCATGGCCTTGCTACTCACCACGCACTCGCCGTGGCAGGCGGGCCTGTTGATGGGCGTGTTCGCGGCAGTGACCGTCGCCGCCGTCGCCATCCCGCGTCGGCTGCTGGCCAGGGTCCCCCAGGTCAGTGAGGCAACCGAGACCGAGCATCGGGTCTCGACCCAATCCCTGCTGCGCTCGGTGATGCTGCTGCTCACAGCGCTGATGGCGCTCGCGGCAGTGTTCGAGTTCGATGTGGTCCTCGGCGCCTTCGCCGCGGGCATAGTGATCAAGCGCCTGACCGGCACCCACTTCGAACCCGTCATGCATAGCGTCGAGAAGATCTCCTATGGCTTCTTCATCCCGATGTTCTTCGTGGGGGCCGGGATGAACATCCCGCTGGCCGCGGTGCTGGAGAATCCGTGGCAGGTGGTGTTGTTCGTCGTGGTGATCGTGGTGGCCCGTGGGCTACCTGTGCTCGTGGCCGAGCTGTGGTTCACCACCGACTCGGGGTTGCGCACCGTCGGGCAGAAGCAGCAACTCGCGCTGTACTCCGCCACCGGATTGCCGATCATCGTTGCCGTCACCGATATCGCGGTGGCCAGCGAACTCATGTCGGAGGGGGTGGCAGCGAGCCTGGTCACCGCCGGGGCCCTCACGGTCCTGCTGTTCCCGCTGCTGGCCGACCTGATCCCGGTGCCCCGGCCGCGTCCGGCGTCGGCAGCCGAGCCCAGCCTCGGCCCGGAGCTCCCCAAGGCGCGCACCGACGAGAACGGCGACATCATCGTCCCCAAGAGCGAGGAGGCGATGCAGCGGGACCGTGAGGCGGCTCAGCGTCGCCAACAGCGGGAGGCCGAGCGGGGTGAACGCGCCAGGCTCAAGGAGATCGAGCGTCAGGCCCGCGCCGCAGAGAAGGCGGCCATCGAACGCGTCAGGGAATACGAGAAACTCCTCGATGCCGCCATCGACGGCGACGACCATGACGCCGCGAAAGCAGCCCGCTCCCAGCTTCGGGCGGCTGAGGCCGACGCGTTCGAGGCCCGGTCGGCAGCCGACCAGGCCTCGAACGACGAACGCGCCCTGTCGGCGCCCCCGACACATGACTCACCCCAGGATGTGGCAGATCATTCGGCGTAGGCGCCGGCAGCTGAGCTACAATTCGATGAGAGCCTGCCCGCCCTGCACAGCATCCCCGGGCGCCACGAGGATCGCCGAGACCTTCCCGGCCCCCGGGGCCGTGATCTCGGTCTCCATCTTCATCGCCTCAAGCACAATCAGCACCTGACCTGCTTCGATGTCGTCGCCCTCGCCTACCAGGACCCGCGCTACCGAGCCGGCCAGCGGAGCCACGACGGCATTGGAACTCACTGCACTCACCGAGGCAGTGGTGGGCGCGGAGGCGCTCTGCGAGCCGCCGCCGATCACGATCGGGCCAAGGCCCTGCCGCTCGTCGGCGACCTCGACGTCAATCTCATACTCCGTCTGGTTGACGGTCACCTTGAGTTTCATGTGGCTACTCCTTGACTAACGGCTACGAACGGAGCGGTCATGGACCCGGCCCCTGGATTCAGCGACCCACCGGCTCTGCGAGCCGTAGCGGACCGAACGTACCTTGGCGCTGAAACCCAGGTAGGCGGCCACGGCCGCGCCGATGGCGATGAGGTCGGTGTCCGGGATGGACCGGGTGGCCTCCAGTGAAGTCACCCGGGCTTCCAGGGCCCTGATCTGCGCGACCAGATCGTCGATGATCGACTGCTGGTCGCCGGTTGGCTGGTTGGTCATGTCGGCTCCGATCAGGCCGGCCCGAGGCCGTGCTTCTTGGGCGGACGAACCTCACGCTTGCCTGCCAGCAACTCCAGCGACAACGCGATCTGGCGCCGGGTGTCGGCGGGATCGATGATGTCATCGACGAGTCCGCGGCTGGCTGCCATGTACGGGGTCGAGAAGGTCTCGCGATATTCCTCCACCAACTCGGCACGCTTGGCCTCGGTGTCCTCGGCGGCCTCGATGTCGCGGCGGAAGACCACGTTTGCGGCACCCTCGGCACCCATTACAGCTATCTCGGCGGTGGGCCAGGCGAACACCTTGTCCGCTCCCAAGTCCTTGGAACACATCGCGAGATAGGCACCGCCGTAGGCCTTGCGGAGCACGACGGTGATCTTGGGCACCGTGGCCGCCGAGTAGGCGTAGAGCATCTTGGCGCCGTGGCGGATGATGCCGCCGTGTTCCTGCGCCACGCCCGGCAGGAAGCCAGGAACGTCGACGAGGTTGACTACCGGGATATTGAAGGCATTGCAGAAGCGGATGAACTTGCTCGCCTTGTCCGAGGAGTCGATGTCGAGAACTCCCGACATCACCTTGGGCTGGTTGGCGATGATGCCGACGCTGCGCCCGTTGATCCGAGCGAAGCCAACCACGATGTTCATGGCCCATCCGGCCTGTACCTCGAGGAAGTCACCGTAATCGACGATGGCGGCGATGACGTCGCGGACGTCGTAGCCCTTCTTGCCATCGAGCGGGATGATGTCACGCAACTCAGGGGCTGGCTCCAACATGTCGTCGGCCTCAAGGATCGGCGGATCCTCGGTGTTGTTCTGCGGCAGGAAGCTCAGCAGCTTCTGCGCGATGAGGATCGCCTGCTCGTCGTCATCGGCCACAAAATGCACCACGCCCGACTTGTTCATATGGGCATCGGCCCCGCCCAGGGCGTCCTGGGTGACGTCCTCGCCGGTGACCTGCTTGATCACACCGGGGCCGGTGATGAACATGTGGGCCTTGCGGGTCTGAATGATGAAATCGGTCAGCGCCGGGGAATAGGCAGCGCCACCGGCGCAGGGGCCGGAGATGATCGAGATCTGCGGCACCGCACCCGAGAGCAGCACGTTGGTGTAGAACACCTTGCCGTAGCCGGACAGGGAGTCGATCCCCTCCTGCACCCGGGCGCCACCGGAATCGTTGATGAACACGAAAGGTGTCCCGGTCTGCAGCGATGCGTTGAGCGCCTCGGCCACCTTGATCGAGTGGGCCTCACCCGCGGAGCCGCCCATGACTGTGAAGTCTTGGCTGGCCAGATGAATCGGGCGGCCCATCACCGAGGCGGATCCCGTCACCACCCCATCGGCAGCCATGAAGGCCTTGTCCATCCCGAAGGTTGTGGTGCGATTACGCCGGAAGGCACCGGCTTCTTGGAAGGTGCCGGCATCAATCAGCGCGTCGATCCGCTCCCGAGCTGTCAGCTTGCCCTTATCGCGCTGCTTTTGCAGCTTCTCCTCGCCGCCGCCGGCCTCGACCTCGGCGCGGGCCTGGTTGAGCTGCTCGAGCCGCTCGGCCATGGTGTGTTCGCTCATACGTGTTCTCCTCAGGCGGGCTCGACGGAAACTCGGTGAGAGTTGCCCGCGATCGTGACGTTGTAGCTGACTGGCTTGGTGATCCCCTGGGCCGGTCCGGCCGCGTTGGCCCGGTCCGCGGCGATCTGCTCGGGCGACTTGGCAACCGTCTTGGGACCCTCGGCGCGGCTGGCGAAGAACTTGGGCGCCACGCCGGGGAACATCGCGTTGGTGAGGGCGTCCTCTTCGGAGCCGTCGTCGCCTTCGAGCCCCTTGGCCTGCTCGACCAACTCGTCCCATTCGGGGGTGAGTAGATCGGCGGGCCGCACCGTGATCGGCTCCTTCTTCGCCTGCTTCTCGGCGAGTTCGATCACTTCGGAGCTGCGCTGGCCGAGACATTCGCCGTAGTAGCCCAGCATCAGATCGGCGAACTCGCCGGTCATGACCTTGTAGCGCCCCATCAGTACGTTGAACACAGCCTGGGTTCCAACGATCTGCGACGAGGGGGTGACTAGCGGCGGATGGCCGGCGTCGGCCTTCACCCGCGGCACCTCGGCCATGACCTCGCGGATACGGTCGCCCGCCCCCTGGGCCTTGAGCTGGCTTTCCATGTTCGACAGCATGCCGCCGGGGATTTGGCTGGAGAAAATATCAGTGTCGACCAGAGTCGCCGACTCGAACTCGGCGTACTTGGGCCGCACCCCCGCGAAGTGGTCCCGGATGCGCAGCAGCCGCTCCATGTCGAGGTCGGTTTCGTAGCCAGTTCCCTCCAGCATCGCCACGAGCGATTCGGTGGGGTTGTGACCGGGCCCCAGTGACATCGAGGAGATGGCGGTGTCGACGACATCGGCACCGGCCTCGATTGCCTTCATGAGGCTCACGAGGGTGACTCCCGTGGTGGCGTGGCAGTGAACGTTGATCTGCACGTCACCGTAGGTATCCTTGATGCCCTTGACGATGTCGTAGGCGGGCTGCGGCTGCAGCAGCGCGGCCATGTCCTTCAGCGCGATCGACTCGGCGCCCATGTCGAGCAGCTGACCGGCGAGCCTGATGTAGCCCTCGGTGGTGTGCACCGGCGAAATCGTGTAGCAGATGGTGCCCTGGGCGTGCTTGCCTGCCTTCTTGACCGCGGCCATGGCGTGAGCCATGTTGCGCGGATCGTTGAGGGCGTCGAAGACGCGGTACACATCCATGCCGTTCTCCGCGGACATCTCCACGAATTTCTCCACGACATAGTCCTCGTAGTGGCGGTAGCCAAGCAGGTTCTGCCCGCGCAGCAGCATCTGCAGCCGCGAGTTGGGCATGAGTTGCCGGAAGGTACGCAGCCGCTCCCACGGATCCTCGTTGAGGAACCTGATACAGGAGTCGAACGTGGCACCCCCCCAGCACTCGACCGACCAGTAGCCTGCCTGGTCGATGTCGGCGCAGGCGTCGACCATGTCCTCAGTGGCCATGCGGGTTGCCATCAAGCTCTGGTGAGCGTCGCGGAGCGCGAGCTCGGTGACGCCGATCTTTCTGGGACTCATGGGTCCATCGAACCATGCCGCTGCGGCCAGTAACAGGCCACCCCGAACAATGGAGACCAGATCGCCCCCTAAGATGAATAGGCGCGGCTTTTCTCAACGGCGTGCTCATCGGCTGGTTGCCGACCCCTGCTGGTCGTGCCCGATCAGCCGGCCGGACTGGATGCACTTTTCGCCACAGCTCACCGCACATGCCACGCGGTTACCGATGACTGATTGTGTCGGCATCCTGACCCATTGTGCAGGGAAGCGACCCGGCCCCGGCCCGGTACGTGGTGGAATCCCAAGGACACACACGTCGGGGACCGCCCGACCTGACCCACCAACGGAGGTGCCATGACCGGGGAGCTGACAGCACTGGAGAAGGCCGCGCTATTGAGCGGCAAGTCAGTGTGGGAAAGCCGAGACCTACCCCGCCATGGCATTGGCTCGGTGAACATGTCCGACGGCCCGCACGGAGTCCGCAAGCAGGTGGGTTCCGGGGACCACCTTGGACTCAACGCCTCGGAACCGGCCACCTGTTTCCCTACGGCAGCCACCGTCGCCAACAGCTGGGACGCGCAACTTGCCGAGGAGGTCGGGGTCGCGCTCGGGATCGAGGCCGCCGCGCTGGGTGTCGACGTTCTGCTCGGGCCCGGCTTGAACATCAAGCGATCCCCCTTGGCTGGGCGCAACTTCGAATACTTCTCTGAGGATCCCTACCTCAGCGGCAAGCTCGCCGCAGGCTACGTCCGCGGCATCCAGTCCACGGGCACCGCGGCCACCCCCAAACACTTCGCCGTCAACAACCAAGAGCTGCGGCGCATGGCCTCGGACTCGGTGGTCGATGAGCGCACGCTGCGCGAGATCTACCTGACCGGTTTCGAGATTGTCGTGCGTGAGGCCACACCGCGGGTCATCATGACCAGCTACAACCGGGTCAACGGCGTCTACGCACACGAGAACCGGCACCTGCTGACCGAGATCCTCCGCGAGGAATGGGGCTTCGACGGTCTGGTCGTCACCGACTGGGGTGGCGGGAACGACGCTGCCGCGGCGATCACCGCCGGAGGCACCATCGAGATGCCAGCGCCAGGGCTTGATTCGGCCCGGCAGATCGTGGCCGCCCACGAACGTGGCGAGGTTTCATCGGCCGATCTGGATGCCCGCGCCCAGGAAGCCATCACACTGGCCGCGAGCAAGCGCAGCGAACCGGCCCCCAAGGCCGATCACGACGCCCACCACCGGCTGGCCCGGCGCGCGGCCGCCGAGAGCGTCGTGCTGCTGCGCAACGAGGCCTCCATTCTCCCCCTGCCCAAGCGCACCAAGGTCGCGATCATCGGTGACATGGCCCAGACCCCCCGTTACCAGGGAGCGGGCTCTTCGGTGGTGAATCCCACCCGGCTGAGCACAGCGGTCGAGGTCCTCGGCAGCAGCGACGTGGACGTGGTCGGCTACGAGCAGGGCTACCGGCGCAACAGCGACCGTGACATGACTCTGGTGTACTCGGCGGTCGAGCTCGCCAAGCGCGCCGAGGTGGTGCTGTTGTTCCTGGGGTTGGACGAGGTCAGCGAGTCCGAGGGCGTCGACCGCGACGACATCGATCTTCCCGACGCACAGCTCTCGTTGCTGCGCGCCGTGGCTCGAGTCAATCCCAACGTGGTCGTCGTGCTCAGCGCTGGCTCGGTGGTCGACACCAGCTGGGCCCGTCAGACCCAGGCACTTGTGCACGGCTACCTCGGCGGGCAGGCGGGAGCCGAAGCCATCGCCGATGTGCTGACCGGAGCCGTGAACCCCTCCGGAAAGCTGACCGAGACCTACCCCGCCACCTTGTCCGATACCCCGACCGCGGGCATCTTCCCCGGGCGCGGGCGCCACAGCCTGTACCGCGAGGGACCGTTCGTCGGGTACCGCTACTACGACTCCGCCGACGTCGCGGTGCGCTACCCGTTCGGCTTCGGGCTGAGCTACACCAGCTTCGACTACAGCAACTTGCAGGTCAGCTCGGAGGCAGTCAGCTTCACCATCACGAACTCTGGCGACACCGCAGGTGCCGAGATCGCCCAGCTGTACGTCGCCCAGCCCGGCAGCACCATCCTGCGTCCGATCAAGGAGCTGAAGGGCTTCACCAAGGTCTTCCTGGAGCCCGGCGAGTCACAGCAGGTGGAGATCGCCTTTGATCGCTACACGTGGCGTCACTTCGACGTGGTCAGCAACACCTGGCAGGTCGAGGGCGGCATCCGGGATCTTCTAGTGGGCGCGAGCTCCACCGATATCCGGCTGACCGGCACTTTCGAGGTGCAGGGCGTCATCGCCTCGTCCCCCTACGACATCGATGTGATGCGCGCCGCCTTGCTGTGCGGTGCCACCGATGAGCGCTTCGCCGAGCTGCTGGGCCGCGACGTCCCGGTGGAGGACGACGACGCACCCCTGGGCCGCAACGATCCGCTCGGCGACATGCGCCGGGCCCCGAACCCCGTCGCCCGCCTCGCGCACCGCATCCTGCACTGGCTACTGCACCGCAGCCTCGCCAAAGGCAACCCGGATCTGAACCTGTTGTTCCTGTACAACATGCCCTTCCGAGCGCTCGGAAAGATGACGAACGGGGCGGTCAGTTCCGAGATGGTCGACGGCATCGTCGACTTCGTCAACGGTCGGGCCTTCCGCGGGCTGCGAACGATCATCGGCGGTTTCTTCCGCAACAGCAAGGCCAACAAGAAGACCAGCGAAGCGCTGCGCTGAGCGCAACACCAACCAAGAAGGCACGAATCATGATTTCCAAGATCCGCTCCATGTGGGAGGGCTTCTCCCAGCGCCATCCGGAACTGAGCAAGTTCCTGATGTTCTTCATCCTCAGCAACGGTGTGACCGTGCTGCAGATCGTCATCATGCCGGTGTTCCGAAGCATCTTCGCCAACACCAGCCTGATCGACACCAGCTTTCAGGTGTTGCCGGTCGGAAGCAACGTCGACGGCTCGCAGTACTACATTTTCGACTACGCCGCGGGCGACATCGCTGCCGGTGGTGGCGGCGGCCTGGCCTACTTCCTGGCCGTCCAGCTGGCGATCTTGATCGCTCAGGTGATCAACTTCTTCGCCCAGCGCAACATCACCTTCAAATCGAACACGAGCATCTGGAAGGCCGCGTTCTGGTACTTCATCGCCTACGCGTTCATCACGTTGTTCGCCGCCGCCGCCCAAGGCTTCTACAAGGAGCCGGTGTACAACTTCTTCATCAACACCCTCGGCTGGGGTGGCACCGGTGAGACCACTGCCGACGTGATCACCATGGTCATCAACTCCGCGATCTCGTTCTGGGTCTTCTACCCGATCTTCAAGATCATCTTCAAGCGTGAAGAGGATCCCGCCGACGAGGACGCCGACCAGGTCACCGACGACGCCGCAGCCAACTGAGGCTCACCGCACCGACTCACGTTGAGGGCGGCATCCACATGTGTGGGTGCCGCCCTCAACGTGTGTGGCAGCAGCCCCTCGCCCACCGCACCACCCCATCCCCGCGGCCGGTCGAACCACCGCGAGGAGGCAATTCGAAGCCGCCACTGCCCCGCATACCGGGGTCTCGTCCGACGTCGCCGCGGCGCGCGCTAGCCTCACCCGTAGGCTGGTCACGTGACGGTCTCTAGGACGACGACAACCTACTTGATCCCCATTGCGTTGTAGGCAATAGGAGGAAGGATGACCCTTACGATGTCGGCCACCGGTTTTGATGGCTTTGTCGCTGATCGCGGCAAGAAGCTTTGGCGCGCCGCCTGGCTGCTGGTGGGGGATCATCACCTGGCCGAAGATCTGGTGCAGACCACGCTCGGTAAGTGTTTCGGGCGCTACACGGCGCTGAACGACGACGAACAATTCGAGGCCTACGTGCGCACCGCGCTGTTTCGCACCTATGTCTCCTGGTGGCGGCTGAAGCGGTGGCGCTCGGAGACCCCCAGCGACGCACTTCCCGAGGGCACACCCTCGGGGGCGGCGGGCGAAGCAAGTCTTGACGTCACCAGGGCCCTCAACCGGCTCAGCACCAAGCAGCGGGCAGTCATCGTGCTGCGTTTCTACGAGGATCGCAGTGTCACCCAGACAGCAACCATGCTGGGGATCTCGGAAGGATCGGTCAAATCTCACACCTCGCGCGCCTGCAGCGCTCTGCGGGAGATGCCCGAGCTGGCGGAGTATCGGAGGACGACATGAGTGAGCCGGATATCAAAGGTTTCGTTTCCGGGGCGGTGCCGGTGGCTCCTGAGCCCGATGGGTGGGCGGATTCGGCCCGAGAGCTTCACCGGCGGCGCCGGGGCACCCGCACTGCTGCGGCCGCGGTGGCGCTGGTGGCCCTGGTGGTTCCGGCGGGCGTGGTGCTTGCTACCCAGGAGTCGGCTCGCAACGACAGCCAGAGCGTCCACGTCGAGCAAGCCCCTGATGGGCCGAATGTGGACGGCGCTGAACCCACCGGCGAAACCTCGGTGGACCCTTGCCTTTCCAACGCGTCGGGGTGGGACGGAGTGGAACTTGCCCACGGCGCCGCGAGCGTTGTGCTGTGCCCGGCGGTGGACTCTTCGTTGCCCCTAGAGCTACCGGCCGAGCCGTTGGTGACTGACCTCGACTCACTCGTCGACATCATCAACTCGCTACCCCCGCTTGAGGATGATGTTGCCTGCACCGAGGAACTGGGCGCTGGGTACCAGGTGGTGGTGACCTACCCGGACCGGGAGGACATCGCTACGTCGCTTCAGCTCTACGGGTGCCACATGGTGGGTTCCACAGCACCCCGGGCCGGGGCGGGCGATCTGGACCAGGCGCTGCGTGAGCGCTACCAGGCGCAACGCGAGCAGCCCGGCGCGCCGGTTGCCACCCCGGACATGTCGTGCACCTGGGCCGCGTCACCGGCAGGTAGCTTTCTCGAGGCGAGGCTGGCCGATGCCGAGAGTGCCGCGTACTGCCCGGAGGGGATCCAGCCGACGGATGCGACGCCGGTCTCGGCCGATGTCGTGACGATGCTGCAACAAGCTCACTGGGAGCCCGCAGGGACCGACTATGCCGACGACAACGCGCCTGCGATCATCGCCTACACGGGCTTCGGTGACAGGATCGTGGTGCAGATACTCCCCGACGGAACACTGCTTCGAGTCAGTGATGCCATGGTGTGGCTCCCGGATGACGCCACAGCCAGCCAGTTGGAGGACCGGCTTCCCGGCTGAGGGCCGGTGGAGGTTTCGGCTCACGCGCCGCACGCCCTGCCCACCCACCGATCACGCCCGCCCCCACCACGGACCCGCTTCGGAGTTGAGGGGCCATCCCGGGCTAGGCCTCCGGAAAGATCTGCCCGATCGGTGTGCGTTTCTCCGCCTGGAACTGGTCCTCGATGCGGCCCCTGGCCCAGTAGCCCGACAGCGACATGTGCTTGCGGTCCAGAGCCCGCTCGTCGCACAGCACCCGGCGCAGCGCCTTCATCGACTCGCGCTCACCGTGGGCGAAAACGTCCACCCTTCCTGCAGGCCACCGCAGCTCACGCACCTCATCGGCGAGGCGATCCGCGGCGTGGCCGGGGTCGATCAGCCAGCGGATTTCCATCCCCGGCGGGGTATCGAGGGCAACTTTGGCATCGGCCGCGGTGACCTCGATCAGTGCTGTCCCCACCGCGTCGGCGGGCAGCTCGGCGAGGCTGGCGGCGATCGCAGGCAGGGCCGCCAGATCGCCCGCCATCAGGTACCAGTCAGCCTCGGGATCGGGCCGGTACCCGCCGCCGGGCCCGACCAGTGTGAGGGCATCGCCCGGCTTCGCGCGCGCCGCCCACGGACCCGACAGGCCCGCATCGCCGTGAACCACGAAGTCGATGTCGAGGGCCCGGGCCTGCGGATCCACCTGACGCACCGTATAGGTGCGGGTCACCTCGTCGCCGTCGGCGTCGGTGAGCCGCAGCTTGACATATTTGTCGGTCTCGGGCCGATCTTCGAAGGTTGCGAAGCCGGGGCCGCCCAGCCGAATCCGCACCAGCTGCGGGTTCAGCCAACCAGTCTCCAGGACCTCAAGATGGTGGGTGGGCCTCGGGGGCCGGTGGGCAGCCTTCACACGGGAAGTCACTCAGCCGAGGCTACCCTACGTTGCTGCGCTCAGCTGAACCAGTCGCGCACCACGTTATCGAAGCGGCTCAACGCCGATCCGATCGCCATGTGCATGTCCAGATACCGGTAGCTGCCCAGCCGGCCACCAAACAGCACCCGCGGCTCATCGGCGGCCACCGCCCGATAGCGCTCCAACCGGGCTCGATCCTCCGCGGTGTCGACTGGGTAGTAGGGCTCGTCTCCCGGCCCGGCGAAGCGGGAAAACTCACGGGCTATCACCGTGCCATTGCCCCGCTTTGGCCGGTCCGGATGGAAGTGCTGAAACTCCAACACCCGGGTCCACGGCACGTCGAGGTCGCAGTGATTGATGACCGAGGTGCCTTGGTAGTCGTCGGTGTCGAGCACTTCGCGCTCGAAGTCGACGGTGCGCCACTGCAGGGCCCCGAAGCTGTAATCGAAGTACCGATCCAGCGCCCCGGTGTACACCACTGGCACCCGCCCGACTGTCGCCTGCTTGTGCAGCGGCTGACCGGGATCGAAGAAATCGGTCTCCAGCCGGATCTCGATGAGCCTATGGGCGGCCATGCGCTCCAGCCAGGCCGCGTAGCCATCGCAGGGCAGCCCCTGGTACGGATCGGAAAAGTAGCGATTGTCGTAGGTGAACCGAACCGGCAAACGAGTGATAATTCCCGGCGGCAGTTCCCGCGGATCGGTCTGCCACTGTTTGGCCGTGTAGCCACGGATGAACGCCTCGTACAGCGGCCGCCCGATCAGTGAGACTGCCTTGTCCTCGAGGTTGGCCGGATCAGTGCCCGCCAGCTCGCCGGCCTGCTCCGCGATAAGGGCGCGGGCCTGATCCGGCCCCAGCGCCTGCCGGAAGAACTGATTGATGGTGCCGAGGTTGATCGGCAGGCCGAAGACCTCCCCCCGGTGCTGCGCGAAGACCCTGTGCTCATAGCCGGTGAAGCCGGTGAACCGCTGCACGTAGGACCACACTGCCTGGTTGGCGGTGTGGAAAATGTGGGCGCCGTAGGGATGCTCCTCGATCCCGGTGTCGGGATCAACGACGCTCCAGGCGTTACCACCGATGTGCTTGCGCGACTCAATAATTGTGACGTTCAGCCCCAGTTCACTCGCCGCGCGTTCCGCGATGGTGAGGCCGAAGACGCCAGAACCGACAACCAGTAGATCCACGTGCCCTCCGATCAGACCAGCACACCCTAACAAGTACCCGGCGGCCAGGAGACGCCCCCGGGGGACATGGATTCGTTACCCGCACGTGATAGCGAACTCGATAAGCTACCCCCAGCGCCGAACCCGAGGGGGGCCTGTGATCCGTATTGGTGTCGTCGACGACGATCCCGGTAGCCGCGCTGTGCTCATGGGTTACCTGGCGCGGTTCGAGGCCGAGCAGGGACACCACTTTGCGATCGAGGAATTCAGCGACGGCTCAGAACTCACCGCGGACTATCGGCCCCGTTTCGACGTCATCTTTATGGACGTTCAAATGGACAATCTGGACGGCTTCGCCGCCGCCAGGCTGATCCGCGAGATCGATCCCGGAGTGATACTCATTTTCGTTACCAATCACGGCCAGTTTGCGATCCGTGGCTACGAAGTCGATGCGCTGAGCTACTTACTCAAACCGGTGCCCTATTTCGCGTTTTGCCAGGAACTGAAGCGGAGCCTCGAACGCTTGGACAAGGACCGCAACGGCTACGTCCTGCTCAACATTGCCGGTGACCATGTCCGGGTTGATGTCTCGGAGATCGTCTACGTCGAGAGCGTCAAGCATCGGCTCGTAGTGCATCGACTTGAGGATCGGCTCTCGATGGTGGGCACGCTGAAGGACATGACAGCTCAGTTGGAGCCACTCGGTTTCTTCCGCTGCAATAGCTACCTGCTGGTGAACCTGCGCCACGTCGTGGGCCTCCAGGGGCAGGATCTCAATCTCGCCGGTGGGGTAACACTGCCGGTGAGCCGTTCCCGGAAAAAGCCGTTTCTGGAGGCCTTGACGGTCTACGTCGGGGGGCAGCACGGGTGAGCGAGGTCCTTCCCGACATCCCACGCAGCATCACAGCGCTGGCCGAGTGGCTTGCCTGCCTGGTCTACATCCTGGTGACGCCGCAACGGTTCCGCCGCGTGGTCACAGTGGCGATCCTGACCGGTGGCCTGGCTGTGCTGTGGGTGGTCCAGGAATTCGCCGGGCGTTTCCCGCTGGCGCTGTGGACGCTGGGAATGTTGCTCGCCGTGGTTGTCATGGCGGCCCTGATCGGCATTACCACGCGCATGAAGATGGGCGACATCGCCTACGTCACGGCACGCGCCTTCGTGCTCGCTGAACTCGTCGCCTCCCTGTCATGGCAGGTGGTGGTCTTCTACTTCCGGCCGGCTCCGGGACCGACGCATTGGTGGGCGCTGGCCATCCTTGGAGTCCTGTTCGCTATCACCTTCGGCGGCGCCCATGTGCTGGAGCGTCGTCACTTCTCCACCGCCGCGGCACCCGACATCGGAATGCGCACCCTCGCGATTGCGATCGCGATGGCGGTCATGACGTTCGCGCTGAGCAACCTCAGCTTCGTAGCACCCAACACTCCCTTCAGCGGCACCCTCGCCCAAGAGGTGTTCTATATCCGGACCCTGGTTGACCTGTGTGGCTACGTCGCGCTCTACGCTCAGCATGAGCAGTACCGGACCCAACGCGCCGATGCCGAGCTCGCCCAGATGAACGCAATCCTGTTGGCCCAACACGATCAGTATTTGCAGGCCAAGGGCCAGATGGAGCAGGTCAACATGACCTACCACGACCTTAAGCATCAGGTCGGCGTGATCCGGGCGGAGATCGACCCAGAGCGACAGGGGCGCTATCTCGACGAGTTGACCGAGTCAATCATCGAAATGGAGTCAACATTCGACACCGGTAACCCGGTGCTCGACGTGGTACTGACCTCCAAGGCCCGGTACTGCCAATCCCGAGACATCTCACTGACCTGTGTCGCCGATGGGTCGGCACTGGGTTTCGTCGAACCGATGGATCTGGCCGCGATCCTGGGCAATGCTATGGACAACGCGATCGAGGGGGTGTCTCGCCTCGATGAGTCGGCGCAGCGCCTGATCAAAGTCACCATCATCACCCAAGGTGCTTTGGTGATGCTGAAGTTCCAGAACTACTTCGACGGGGTACTCAACTATGCCGAGGGAGTGATCGTGACCCGCAAGCGCGGGCAGGGCGCCCACGGCCTCGGGCTGAAGAGCCTGCGGCATACCGCCGCTAAGTATGGCGGCGAAGCCACCGTGACCACGCGCGACGGATGGTTCACCTTGACGGTGCTGCTGCCGACCTTGGATGCCAGCAGGTGACCTCCAGCAGCGCGGGTTTCGACACCCCGCTGCGCGGCGGCTCAACTATCATGGACGTGAGCGCCTAACTGCTGAGCATCACCTGGCCACCGGTGACCGGCAGCGCCTGACCAGTCTCGTAGGCCTGCTCGACTATGTAGTACAGCGCCCGCATCACGTCCGGGCCGAAGGCACCTCGGCCCATGGGGACCTTCGACTCGTAGAAGGCGCGGACCTCCTCCACAGTGGTGGCACCTGGGACTTTGCCCGAACGCAGGTATTGCACGAACAGCCCCCGATCCGGATCGGACCATAGCGGGCCGTCGAGGAAATTTCCGGGGCAGATAGCGTTGACCTTGATCTTGTAGTCGACCAGCTCCAGGGCGAAGCTTTGCACCAGGCCGATGCCGCCGAACTTGCTGCCCGCGTAGGCGGCGTTGCGGTTGGAGCCGACCAGGCCCGACTTGGAGTTGATCTGCACGATATCGGTGACCCACGACGGCGCCGCCAGACTCTGGCGGCGCATGATCTCCCCCAGATGTTTGGTCACCAGGAAGAACGCTGTGTAGTTGACATCCGTCGACAGCGCGAACGCCGCGAGGTCCTGGCTCAGCACCGACCCGGCCCTGGCGATGCCCGCGTTGGAGACCACGAGGTCGAGCCCGCCCGTGGTGCGCGCCACCCTGGCCGCCATCGCCGCCACCGAGTCCTCGTCGGCGACGTTGACCTCGATGGCAGCGGCCCGCTCCCCCAGCTCCTCGACGAGCTGCTGGGCGCCGGAAATGTTGAGGTCGGCGATGAAGACGAAGGCCCCCGAGGCGTGCAGCCCGCGGACTATCTGCTCGCCGAATCCCTGGGCTCCCCCGGTGACCAGGGCCACCTTCCCGGCGACGACCCCGGCGCGGGCAGCTGCCTGACCGGCCGCCGGGTCGCGGATGTCGAGGCTGGCCTGGGCCCCGGGAAGCAACTCGGCGCGGACAGTGAGGCTGACCTTCCCGAGGGTGACCGAGATAGTGGCGGGCAGCGCCAGGTCGACGGGCAGGGCCGCGGCAAGTTCCTGCGCCACGGCAGCATCATCGGTGGCCTCCACCACGACGGCGAGACCGGCGGTGTCCTGGGTGATGGCGAGGCTCACCGGCGCGTTCACCCGCTGAATCAGGGCTCCCCGCAGCAGCGGCAGCAGCAACTCCACGTCGGTCACGACAAGGCTCCTTCGGTGAGCTCGGCGGCGATCTCGGACGCGGGAGCCCCCGACACGAGCCGAGGCCCCACCGCGGCGTATCGGGCGATGCGCTGGATCAACGTCAACTCCCGGAGCGGGTTATCGACATGCAGCAGCCCCAGCCTCAGGTCAAGGTTGCTGAGGGTCTCATGGGCCACCATCGCCCACGTGGCAGTGTTGAGGTGGTCGAACCTCGGCTCAGCCAGCTCAGGGCAGTTGAACCCCTGGCGAGGCTGGTTGATGTCCACGCCGGAGACCTCGATCAGGCCGTTCGCCGCCGACAGCTCCGAGATCCGCACCAGCTGCTCGGGCGTGTTACGCGGCGGCATGTAGGTAATCGCTGGGAAGCCGAGCCCGCCGAGGGTGACGATGAGCTCGTCGAGGAACTCATCCTCGAACTTCTCGGCCTTCTTATCTCCGGTCGGGGACGCCGAGACGTCACCGAGGTAGGCGTAACAAGGGATTGCCCCGTTAGCCAGCGCGAGATCGACCACACTGACAGCATCGGGCAATTCGCCGCCTAGCTCGAAGTAGCTGGGTTGGATGTAGAACCGGCCGAGGTACTCGGCTTTGAGGGTGCCGAGCAGGTCGTAGGCAAGGAACTGATTCTGGGCATCTCCCAGCCTGACCCGCTGCTCGTCGGCCAGCGCGAGGCCCATCGAGCCCAGGCCGTCGAGCAACGCCTGGCCCCGCCCGAAACCGCTGATCAACGCGGTGCTCATCGCGAACAATAGGTGCCGCTCAGTGACGGTTCCGCCAGCCGCGTACTGCGAAATCCCCAGCACGTCAGTGTCGAAATCGAAGGTCGGCGCCCCGAGCCCGGCAAGAATCTCGTTGGCCGCCTCAGCCATCCGCCGGGTCCGTTCCACCCGGCGCTGCCGGATCGGACGCAGGAAATCGTCGAACACGCGGCGACTGGCCGCGGGGACGCCCTGGACAGTCATGTAGGCAACCCCCGCGGAGTCGGGGTTGTTGAGCTTGCGTCCGGCAAAGGGCGCGTTGCCCGCCTCGACATCGGCCAGGCTATGGAGCATCACCCTGACCTCGAAGCCCGTGACCGCCCCCATCCCGAGCAGGGCGCTCGCCTCCCGCATCTCCCACGCGGCACCCACCGAATCGTGATCGACCGAACCGACCACCTGCAGCCCGGCCTCCCGGCCCCGCAGCGCCGCCATCGACGGCGAATACGGGCTGAAGGAGTAGATGGTGTGGATGTGGTTGTTGCTCTCGTTGACGAAGCCACCAAGATCGTGGCCGGCCTCAAGTTCCTGCCGCAGGGCCGCCACCCTTGATGCGGGGGTGGCGGCCGGGTCGTTGATGGCGTTCATCGCTGGGTGCTCCTCTTACAAGGCGTTACGGGCGCGTCGGGCCAGCTCGGCACCGGTCTGATTCGTCGAGGGCGTGTACCCGGCAAGCGGCAGGATCCGCTCGTGGACGGCGTCGATGAGCCAGGTGGGCTGGGGGAAGAACTCCTCCTCCAGCTCCGCGGCCGGGGTGATCGCGTTACGGGAGCCGACGACGGCCACTGGGGCGTCGAGGTAGTCGAAGGCGAGCGTCGAGACGTCCGAGGCGACGCCGTGCAGGTAGGAACCCCGCACCACGGCATCGGAGGTCAGCAGCAGCCGGCCCGTCTTCTTGACCGATTCGACGATCGGATCGAGGTTGAGCGGCGCGATGAAGCGCAGATCGATGACCTCGGCGGAGATGCCGTGCTCGGCCTGCAGGATATCGGCGGCTTCCATCGCCCGGTACAAGGTGGCGCCGACCACGCCGATAGTCAGATCGGTGCCCTCGCGGCGCACCGCAGGCTCGCCCTCGCAGACCTCGTAGTAGCCCTCCGGCACGCCGCCCGGCTCGAAGTCCTCACCCTTGTCGTAGAGGCCCTGGGACTCGAAGAAGATCACCGGATCGGTGCCGCGCAGCGCCAGGTTCATCATGCCCTTGGCGTCGTAGGGGGTCGAGGGGTAGTAGACCTTGAGGCCCGGCATGTGGTTGACCAGCGCGGCCCAGTCCTGCGAGTGCTGCGCGCCGTACTTGCTGCCGACGCTGACCCGGACCACTAGCGGCATCTCCAGCAGACCGGCCGACATCGACTGCCACTTGGCCGCCTGGTTGAACACCTCATCCCCGGCGCGGCCGAGAAAGTCGCAGTACATCAGCTCGACCAGGGCCCGGCCCCCGGACAGCGCGTAGCCGACGCCGGCACCGACGATGGCCGCCTCGGAGATCGGTGAGTTGAAGAGTCGGTGGTAGGGCAGCATCTCGGTGAGCCCGCGGTAGACAGCGAAAGCACCGCCCCAGTCGCGGTTCTCCTCACCCCAGGCGCACATCGTCGGGTCGGTGGCGAAGCGGTGCGCGATGGCCTCGAACAGGGCGTCGCGGTAGGAATAGGTCTTGACCTTGCTGACGGGCTTGCCCTCGGCGTCGGTGGAGGTGCGGGACTTGTTGGCCAGGGACTTGACGCGGGCGTTGGCCTCCAGCGGCTGCAACAGCTCGACGGGAGCATCGGAGAGCTTCTCCTTGTTGCCGCCCGAATACATCACCGTCTCGATGAAGTCCATGTGCACCCGCGGCGAGACCTCGTCATCCTGGGTGGCAAGCGCGATGATCTTGGTGAGCCGCTCATCGAAGGCAGCGGTGATGTCATCGACCTCGGAGCTTGACAGCACACCGTTACCGACGAGGTAGGCGGCGAAGTTCTTGACGCCGTCGTGGGCCTCCCACAGTTCGACCTCTTCCTTCGAGCGGTAGCTCGAGGCGTCCGAGGGTGAGTGGCCGGAGAAGCGGTAGGTGATGGTATCGGTGAGCACCGGGCCACGACCAGATTCCAGCAGCTGACGCTTGCGGGCCACGGCGTCGGCGACCGCCAGGGGGTTGAGCCCGTCGACGCGTTCGGCGTGCATCGCCTCGGGGTTCACCCCGGCCCCAACGCGGGCGAGGATGTCGTAGCCCATCGTCTCGCCGGAGGTCTGGCCGCCCATGCCGTAGAAGTTGTTGAAGAAGTTGAACCAGATGGGGGGGTTGCCGCCGATCTCGTCGTCCCACAGGGTGCGGTACTGATCCATCGCCGCGAACATCATCGCTTCCCAGACCGGGCCGCAGCCCATGGAGGCGTCACCGATGTTGGCGATCACGATTCCTTGTTGCCGGTTGACCCGCTTGAACAGCGCCGAACCGGTGGCGATATCGGCGGAGCCGCCGACGATAGCGTTGTTGGGCATCGAGCCGAAGGGTGCGAAGAAGGCGTGCATTGAGCCGCCGAGGCCGCGGTTGAAGCCTGCCTTGCGGGCGAAGATCTCCGCGACGGTGCCGTAGAGGATGAAGTTCTCGGCCGCGTCGGCCAGGCCCGCATCGCTGATCCGGCGTGCGAAGCCGAGGGTCTCGCCGTCGAGGAAGCTCTCCATGATCTGTTCCAGCGCTGCCGGGTCGAGGCGGCGAGCCGCGGAGAAGCTCTTGGCCAGGATCTCGCCGTGGCTGCGGTGCGAACCAAACAGGAAGTCTGTGGGCTCCAACAGGTAGGACTGGCCGACCACGGCGGATTCCTGCCCGATCGACAGGTGGGCGGGGCCGCGGTGGTTGTATTCGACGCCGTTCCAGGCGCCCATGGTCTTGATCGAGTTGAGCATTGTCTCGAACTGACGCACGGCGATCATGTCGTGGAGGATGTCGACCAGACCCTGCCTGCCGTAGGTCTCCAGCTCGGCAGAGAAGTTGGGCTGGTAAGTGTTGACGGGGATCCTGGGCGTCTCGATGTAGCTCGTGGCCCGGACCGTGCTCGGATCGACGATGAGTGACTTGGGCATGTGAAATTTCTCTCCTTCGCTCAGGCCTTGACGGCCCAGGCTGCTTCGCGGATCAATTCGCTGACTGTGGGGTGCGGGATGACTACCTGGCGCAGGTCGTCGAGGTTGAGTTCGGTCTCCAGGACCACGCTGGCACCCCAGATCATCTCGGCGGCGTAGGAGCCGAGGGCGTGGATACCCAGCACCTGGCGGGTGGCGGCGTCGAGGACAATTTTGGCCGCTCCCACGCCCCGGACGCCGTTCTCGGCGACGAAACGCCCGGACATGTATCCGGGGACTGTGGCGCAGATTACGTCGATGCCTTGCGCGGCGGCAGCGTTCTCGGTGAGCCCGATGCCTGCGGCCTCGGGAGTGGTGTAGACCGCCCACGGCACGCTATCCCAGCGCATGATCTCGCCGCGGCGGTGGGCCTCGGGATCGCAGATATTCGCAGCGGCGACCTCGCCCATGCGGTAGGCGGCGTGCGCGAGCAACGAGCGCCCGGTGACATCGCCCACGGCCCACACCCCTGGCAGGTTGGTGCGCATCCTGTCGTCGACCACGATGCCCTTGCCGGAAAACTCAAGCCCGGTGTTCTCGGCTCCCCAGCCGGCCACTGCGGGCTTTCGGCCCACCGCCATCAGCACCACATCGGCGGCCACGGATTCCTTGACCCCGGCGGCGGAGGTGTAGTTGACGGTGCCACCGTCGAGTGAGGTAACGGTGCACGAGAGTTTGAAATCGACCCCGGCGAGGCCTTTGCGCAGCATGACAGCGAGCTCGGCGTCCATGGCAGGCACGATCTCCGGCAGCATCTCCACTACGGTGACGGTGCTGCCGAGGGTCGCGAACAGGCTGGCGAACTCGAGCCCGATGACGCCGCCGCCGATCACTGCCAGCCGCGCGGGGATCGCCTCGATCGACAGCAATCCGGTGGAGTCGAGCACCGCCGGGTTGTCCGCGGCACCCGGGATCGGGGGCATGACGGGCACTGAACCGGTGGCCAGGATCACGTGGTCTCCGGTGAATGAATCGTCCCCGACACTGACCCGGCCCGCACCGAGGAATGTGCCGTGTCCCTTGACGACGGTGACCCCGGCCTTCTTCTCGGCGGCGCCGACGCCCGCGACCAGGGTGTCCACAGTGGTCTTCTTCCACGCCTGCATCGCGGGCCAGTCGAAGCTCACCTCGGCGTTGACGCCAAATGCGGCGCCGTGCTTGGCGTGGTCATAGATCTTTGCCCCGTTGAGCAGGCTCTTGGTGGGGATGCAGCCGACGTTGAGGCAGGTACCGCCGAGGCTGTGGGCCTCGATGAGCAGCACCTGCTTGCCGGCGTGGCCGAGGCGTTCAGCGGCCAGGTAGCCGCCGGGTCCGCCGCCCAGAATGATGACGTCGAAGTGGGTCATGGATGTTCCTTCCGGGTCCGGCTCAGCCGAGGACAGTGATCTCGATGTTCTCGACGAGCCTGACCAGGTCCTGCAGGAACCGGGCCGCATCGGCGCCGTCGATGACGCGGTGGTCGGCGGTGAGTGAGAAGCCGATGCGCTGTTCGACGCCGGTGGAGCCGTCGGCATCGATGGTGGCGCGCGGGAAGATCGCGTCGACGCCCAGGATGGCCGTCTGCGGCACATTCAACAGCGGGGTGAAGCTCTCGATGCCGAAGCCGCCGAGGTTGCTGACGGTGAATGTGGCACCGCCCAGCAGGTCGGGATTGATGGCTCCGGCGATAGCTTCCTGGGCCAGTTGCTTGCTGATAGCCGAGAACTGCTTGAGCGACATCGAGCTGGCGTTGCGGACTGTGGGCACCAGCAGCCCGCGCGGGGTATCGGTGGCGAAGCCGAGATGGACCCGTTCGAATGTGGTGAGGACCCCGTCGGCCAGGTGGGCGTTGTGGTTGGCGTGGCGCGCCGCGGTCTTCACCGCGGCGAAGCCGACGAGGTCGCCGATGGTGACCCCGGCCAGCCCGAGCTCCGGGTCGGAGCCCTTGAGCTTCTTGCGCAGCCCGAGCAGCCCCTGGGCCCGCGCCGTGGTGGTGTAGGTGAGCTGTGCGCTGCTGGCCAGCGAGTTCATCATCCGGTCCGCGATGGTCTTGCGGATTCCCTTGAGCGGGGCCTGGGTGACGGGGCCCGGGAAGTCGAGATAGGCCGCCGAGACCGGTGCGGGGGCTCCTTCCTGGAGATCGGCCGCGGTTGCCCGGCCGCCCAGACCCGTGCCTGCGAGGCCGGATTGTCCCGCGCCCCCGGCGCGGGCAGCGGCGCGGGTCACGTCGGGGCCTGCCGCGAGGGCGGCTTGCACGTCGCGTTCGATGACCCGCCCGCCGGGGCCGCTACCGGCCTCGATGGATCCGGCGTCCAGGCCCTTCGACGCGGCCAGCTGCCGCGCCCGGGGGCTGACCCCGGTGGCCGGACGAGTCGCGGCGGCGGGTGCTGTGGGGACGGCTGCCGCGGCCTGGGCGGCGGGGGCAGCTTCGGCGGCCTCGGCGGCAGCATCGCCACCCCACCCGATGTCAGCCAGCACCGGGCCGGGATCTTCCCCGGGCGCGCCGACGACCACCAGTGGCTCCTTGACCGGAACGTCGTCGCCCTGGCTCCACAGCAGCTTCAGGATCGTCCCTGACGCGCTGGAGGGAACCTCCATGGATGCCTTGTCAGTCTCCACCTCGCACAGGACCGCGTTTTCGGCGATCTCGTCGCCCTCGGCGACCGACCAGCTGATGATGAGACATGATTCGACGCTGTTGCCCAACTGGGGCATGACGACGACGGTGGCCATGGATATTCCTCCTAGACGACACGTACCTCTACGTGTTCGGATAGTTCCGCGACCGCGTCGGCCGGGAGAGTTGAATCTGTGATGAGACCTGTGATGCCGCTGAGCGGCAGGAAGCTGACGAAGCCTGCGGAGCCGAACTTGGCGGCATCGGCCACGAGCCAGGTTTCCTCGGCGCGCTGGCTCATCAGTGCCGCCACCTGGGCGCCCTCGACGAACCGAGTTGTCAGGCCCCGCTCGATGGAGAATCCATCGGTACCGAGGAAGGCGATGCGGGTGTTGAAGTCACCGATGGCGCGTTCTGCCACCGGGCCGACGAATGACTCGGATTCGCGGCGAAACACCCCGCCGCTGACAATGACGGTCAGTGAGGGGTGAGCGCGCGCGTTCTCGAAGACCAAGTTGGAGTTGGTGACGACCTGTACCCCTCGGCGGCTGCCGAGGTAGCGCCCGATCGCGGCGGCGGTGGTGCCTGCCTCGATCATGACGGTGTCGTCATCAAGCACCATGGCAGCGGCAGCCGCAGCGATGCGATCCTTTGCCTCCGCGTTGAGTAGTTGGCGCTGCAAGATCGCCTGATGCGTCAACGGCCTCGCGCCACCCCTGACCCTGGTGAGTCTCCCCTGCTGCTCGAGGGACTTCAGGTCGCCGCGGATCGTTACCTCGGAGACGCCTAGGTCGCTGGCAAGGGACGTCACCGACAGTGACCCCAGGTCTGCAAGCTGCGCAAGTATGTGACTTTCACGGTCCATACGGTCTGCCGTCATCGGTTCAGCTTTCAGTCACTTACGGTTTGCTTTCGTTCACCTGACGATACAGCATCGATTGCCACGGCGCATCTCATTGTTCTACGATTAAGGAGAGTTCCTCATTAAGCGGACACCGGGTGATCACGGGGAGTTAGCGATCCGGTGTGGCGCTTATGAGGACGCTTCCGGGGGGGACTACAGTTACTTGCTACAAGCACTGGAGGACCGGATCATGGCTGCAGGAAGACCACGGGGCGATAAAGCCAACGGACGGCAGCGTCTACTTGACGCATGCTGGAGCCTGATGGTGGAGTCGAGCCGGACAAATCGTTTAACCATCGCGGCTGTCTGCGATAGGGCGAAGTGCACTCCCCCCACGCTCTATCACCACTTCGGAGATCTCGCCTCACTTGAGCGCGAGACAAGCCGTTTGGCCTACGTTCGCTGGGCGGAAGAGGTCGACGAGCAATGTGCCCACATCCCCGACGCTGCGGCACGCCTCAACGTGCGTGGAATCGCCTACCTTCGGTGGGCCCAGGAAAACCCGGACGCCTACTCGGCCCTGTTCGTTCGGGCCTGGCAGGCCGATTCCGACCGCAGCGTCTACGGGCCCGGCTTTGACAAGCTGCTCGATGACCTCGCCGAGGTCCACAACATGGATCACGGCGACGCCCGGCTACTGACGGTCGCATTCACCTACTGGGCCAGCATCCATGGGCTGGCCTGCCTGACGATCGCGATCCCTCAGTTCGATTCGACCACAATGTGGGGCACGTTGAACCTCATGGGTCAGATATACGGCGCCGTCGACGCTACGAAGGTGCCGACGAACCCAGCGCAGTTCCTTGCTAACACGATGACGGCGCCGCTGGTGGCGGTGGCTGGCTAACCTCGGCTGCGGCGAGCCCAGCGGGCTCACCGACGCGCCTACACCGGAGTCCGGATACCTCGCGACGAGAGCCAGCCATACCTCCAGTGGCTAGCCTCGTTCGTCGAGGCGCTTTTCACGGCGTTGAGGTGCGGTCATACGGCCTGAGTGGACCAACCGCGCACCGAGTGAATCGTCGCCGTCTTCGGGTAGGCACCCGTAGGTGCCCCAAGTTCAAACAGGTCCATCAATAGGAACAACGGGTACGACGGCGACTGGGGCAGCCGACGCAACACGTCCCCGTCGACGCCAATGACTGTCTCATCGCCGCCCCAGATGACCGTCCAGGTATGTGGGACGCCGGCGTCGAAGCCCAGTGGAATGGTTGCCATATCCGTGGTCAGGCGGCTATCAGTGTGCTGCTTGATGCCTGTGCGTGCCGACCATACTTGCCCTGCGGGGGCATCGATCTCGAAGAGGCAAATCTCCCCGGAATCAGTGGGATCGAGGTGCCCGGTCCCCACCAGCCGCACAGCCAGCATGCAATCGGCGTCCCTCGTGGCGCTGACCGTGACATCAACGCGTCCGGCAGCAGGTGCCCACCACAGCGACGTCGGCAGCTCGGTGCGCACCGCGAGCCCGTCGAGCCGATGCCGGTGAGTGCCGCGTAGCGATCCGACGGGCCCACCGAAGTTGCCGGTCTGAAAGTTCGACACCCGCAGGGGCGCGTCCTCGGGGCGCCAATCGAGTTGATCGGCCTCTATCCGTAGCTGAAGTCCGCGATCGGTTTGCGCGAAGCGCGCCTGGGCGCGCTCAGGCGTGGTCCAATGCGGCACATAGGATTGGACCCACTGATCACCACGCAGTTCTCCGCTGAAGTCCTCGTCAAGGTCGGGCGCACTGGACGGCGCAGGCGGGAGGCGGACAGTCATGGCCTCAGACTAGCCACGCACGCGTCTCACCCGTCGGCGCCGACAGCAACGAATCTGGCCTGCCGCACGAGCGCGGGAGGCCAGATATAGGTGAAGCCTGGGAATCAGCCGAAGAGCCGTCCGAACACCCCCGAGGGCTTGTCTTGTTCGTGCCCCTGGCAGCGATCTGCCTTCGGGATTCCTCGCATGACTTGATCGACGTGCTGGCCGCACCCAGCCCAGGTCACCTTGCCGCAGTTACGACACTTCACAGCACTGCACATAGCCAAACTCCTTGAGATTGCATGGGTGCCGAGAATTAGGCGTCGCCCGGTTCAGACGCTTCGGCGGCCTCGTGCTCGGCGATCTGGCGCCGAACATCGTCCATGTCGAGCTCCCTGACCTTGCCGATCAAGTCCTCGAGCTGGGGCTCACGCAAAGCTCCGGGCTGCGAGAACACGAGGATCCCGTCACGGAAGGCCATCAGCGTGGGGATGCTCATGATGCCGAGGGCGCCGGAAAACTGTTGGTTCGCTTCAGTGTCGACCTTGGCGAAGGTGATGTCAGAATGAGTAGTGGAGGACTTCTCGAACACCGGGGCGAACGCCTGACACGGGCGGCACCAATCGGCCCAGAAGTCGACGAGGACGATTCCTTCCGAGACTGTCTTCTCGAAGTCCTCACCGGTGATGTTCACTGTTGCCATGTCGCCATCATACCCCCGGGGGTATTTGACTGCAAGCCGCGGCGATGCCTACGCTGGGGCGCAGGAGGTCTCCATCACATGCCCACTCCCCGGCCAGACACCGACTCGCAGCGCAAGATACTCAATCGGCTCAAGCGCGCGCAGGGTCAACTCAACGGAGTCATCGCCAAAGTGGAGGCCGGGGCCCCGTGCCGCGACGTCGTCACCCAGCTGGCGGCAGTATCGTCGGCCCTGGACAAAGCCGGGTACATGGTGATCTCCTCCGCCCTGCGAGATTGCCTTATCTCAGACGACCCGGAGGCCGACATGACCCCTGACGATCTCGAGAAGCTGTTTCTTACCCTGTCGTAGTGTCGAGGACCAGATCGGCTCGCTCCCGGGTCCGCTCAGCATCGAAATGCCTTGCTTCGTGACCAGCCCATCTGTCCCAGTTCACGGCAAACTCAGCATCTGGCCGGCCGAGTCCACGGCGCCGCCGCACGTCGCGATCGGCCTCGAGCCACACGATTGTGGCCAGGTACGCGGCCCCTGCCCGTGCCCCGGCAGCTACCCCCTCGACGATGAGCCACCGAGCCGGTGGCACTATCACCTGGCCGGGTGCCCAGCCATAGGCCACCCAATCGAAGCGTCGATAGCATCCCGGCTGCCCCGCAGCCATCGGGCCCAGCACGCCCCGGGCCAGGGCGTCGGGCACCTGCGGCAGCCCATCCCATCCCCCGCACATGTCGTCGGTGGCGATTGTGGGGGGGCGCACCCCGGTACTACTTTCGAGTTCCTCGGCCAGCGCCGCCGCCAGCGTCGTCTTCCCGGCTCCCGAAGGCCCGTCGATCGCCACGACGGCGGCTCCAACGGTGGGCCGCCGCGCCGCGGCGAGGCTGATGATGCTCGCGACCAGGCCCACGTCCACCGCGCCATGGTACTCATGTGGGGCCCGGATATGCTCGTCGTGTGCATGGTGAGTACAAGGTTCCCGGGGGCAAGCTCGTTACCGTCGACGTCGAGGTAGCCGACGGTATCCTCGACTGGGCCAGCGTTGCGGGGGATTTCTTCCTCGAACCCGATGAGGCCCTCGAGGCGATCAGCGCAGCGCTCGTGGGCCGCTCGGCCACCGACACTGTCGGCGAGCTGGCCGAGGCGGTCACCGCGGCGCTACCCGCCGACGCCCAGCTGTTCGGGTTCACGCCGCAGGCAGTGGCTATCGCGGTGCGCCGGGCGCTTGGGCACGCCGTGGAATGGAGCGATATCGACTTCGACGTCATCGCGCCGGTATCGATGGATCCACGCCTGCACGTCGCCCTGGACGAGGTCATCGCCACCCATGTGGCGCGCGGCGAGGCCCGTCCGTGTTTTCGGATCTGGGACTGGGACCGGCCCCTCGTGGTGATCGGCTCGTTCCAGAGTTACCGCAACGAGATCGATCCCGAGGGCGCCGCCCGGCACGGCATCGATGTGGTACGCCGGATCACCGGGGGCGGCGCGATGTTCATGGAGCCCGGCAACTGCATCACCTATTCACTCGTGGTGCCGAGCTCCCTGGTCGAGGGGCTGAGCTTCGAGCAAAGCTATGAGTTCCTGGACCAGTGGGTGATGGGCGCGCTCGCCGAACTCGGCATCAAGGCCCACTATGTGCCGCTCAACGACATCGCCAGCGATCAGGGCAAGATCGCCGGGGCGGCACAACGTCGCCTCTCGGGCGGGGCGCTGCTCCATCACGTCACGATGGCCTACGACATCGACGCCGAGAAAATGCTGGAGGTGCTGCGCATCGGCCGGGAGAAGATGTCGGATAAGGGCACCAAGTCGGCCAATAAGCGCGTCGACCCGCTGCGATCCCAGACTCAACTCCCCCGCGACGAGATCATCACCGGCTTCCTCTCCCACTTCGAGGGCCGCTACCGCACCGCGCGGCGTGCCTACAGCGACGCGGAACTTGCCGAGGCCGGACGCCTGGTGGACAGCAAATTCGCCACTCAGGAGTGGACCAAGCGCATCCCCTAGCGCTGCGCCGCGAGCCGGGCTTCGAGCAGCTCCAGCGTGATCCACAACAGCATCGCCACCGCGGCCACCCAGATCCGTACCTCGAAGGGCTCGAAGCACACTGTTCCGAGCACGACCGCCACCAGGCACGAACGGTTGACCGCGGCCTCGACCAGCGGCCCCATGCTGCCCACCAACATGACGGCGCGCCCGCCGAATCCCAGCGCCACGTAGGCGGTGCCCAGAATGTTCAGCGGCAGCCCGACGGCGGGCAGCAACAGCATGAGTCCTACCAGCACCGCCGAGACCACGACGACGATGACGACTGCCCAGCCGCTGACCGTCCGAGACTTGGCCGCTTCCTCCATAGTGGCACCCCTTTCACAGGCTTGCACCATCGTGGCACACCACTACTTCCGCGGCACGCTCGGCGCGACGACGCCTCGGCACGACTCGCCTACCGAGGCCCGGTTGGTTGCCAGCAGAGCGCCCGGCACGCCCACACCCGTGAGAAGAATCGTCCCGGACCGCTCGGTGAGCACGGCACGTTGGTTGCTTGCCGCCACCAGCCCATCCTGCCGTGTCGGGCGCAACTCGGGCCACGACGTCACCGCTGGGGGTAGTTCGACCCGCCGGAGGGGACACCCCGGCAGCTTCGCCGGCCCTACTCGCCTGGTTGGCGGACTCCGATGGTCAGCAGCAGGTTGGCATAAATCCTGGCTTCGCCCGTGGCGATAACCACCGCCACGTTATCTGCTCCCGCCGAGGCGTAATAGTCCCAGCGACTCACCTCGGTGATGGGGAGCCCTGGGAGGGCCGCGCGGTACTCGTCGTGGATGGCAATGTCGACAGGGCCGGCATCGGGTGCCGGGACCATGATCTCGGCGGCCTCAATCGGGACCGTGGCCTTGATGACCTCCAGCACGTCAGTGGCGTTGATCAGGCCGGGCGCCAGGTTGAGATAGATCACCTCCGAGCGAGGGTTCGCATAGGTGGCATGCGGGTAGTTCGAGTCCGCGATCAGGATCTTGGCCCCGTGCCCTGCGGCGCCGATCGCGCGCAGCAGCAGCGGGTGGGTCATGGCTCCGTACAGCATCTAGCTCAGTCCTTTCGTGCTCGCCCTCACGACGAGTTGGGGTTCGAATACAGTGATCTGCGCGGGCTGCCCACTGATCAGCGAGGCCAGCTGGGTGACGGCGGCCTGTGCGATGGCCCGCAGGGGTTGACGCACCGTCGTCAGCGGCGGCCAGTAGCAGTCGGCTCCATCCGCGTCGTCGAATCCGATCACCGATACATCCTCGGGGATCCGACGTCCGAACTCGTGCAGCCGACGCATCACGCCGAGCGCCAGCTGATCGTTGCTGGCGAAGACGCCATCGATCTGCGGCGGAATCTCCTCAGCCAGCCGGTAGCCAACCGAAGCGTCCCACGAGGATGCGGAGAGTTTGAGATAGTCGACTCCCCGCTCGGCGCAGACCGCGAGGAAGCCATCGCGCCTCTTCCTGGCATCCACCCAATCGGGGGGGCCGCACAGGTGGAGCAGCTGGCGGCACCCTGTCTCCAGCAGGTAGGTGGTTGCCTCCCGCGCGCCGCTGACTTGATTCACCGCCACGCTCGACACATCATCGGGAAGCATCTGGGCATGCCCGACGAAGACCACCGGCACGCGGGATGCGGCCAGCGCTGCCCACTCCCCCGAACCCGAGTGACCGCCCAACACCACGACCCCATCGACGCCCAGGGGTAATACCCGGTTCAGGAGGTGGGGGCCCGTGGTGGGAACCATGGCGGTGGATGTGTGATATCCCAGCAATGCCAAGGCCCGCACCACCTCGACATACGTGCGGGCGTGGCCGTGGAACAGTGGGGTGGCGTTGATCAGGTGCACCACACCGGTGCGGCGCTGCGATAAGGACCGCGCCGCAAGGTTGGGTTGATAGCCGAGGCGTTCGACTGCTGCCAGCACTCGCTGCCTGGTATCCGGCGCCACGGCGGTAGATCCCCTGACCACGCGCGAGACAGTTTGGCTGGACACACCGGCTAGCTGGGCGACATCGGCCAAAGACGCAACTTTGTTTCGAACTACCGGTGTGCTCACGGCAGATGCCTGCTGTGAGCTGCCGAGGCGGCCAGCACCTCGGAAACGGTGGCGGCGTCGATGAGGCCTCGGATGCGGAATTGGGCGGCCAGCGAGCCGAGTGTCGACGCCTCTGCAGGACCGGCAAGAACCGGTATTCCCAGTGCCTTCGCCGTCAGGTCACACAGTAATGCGTTGCGCGAGCCTCCCCCAGTCAGCGCCAGCGCGGTAGCTCGGGTTCCGGTGAGTTTTTCGAGCGCTTCAAGGCCTCGCTGATACCGCGCGGCGAGAGCCTCGAGGATAGACCTGATGATCTCTGCTCTGGAGGGATTCTCGGGTGCTCCGAGCCGTCGTAAGGCTTCCACCACTCGCTTCGACATGTCTCCCGGTGCGGCGAACTGGGGCTCGTCGGGATCAAAGACCACACCCAGTGACTCCACGGCCGAAGCCTGTGCCACCAGATCGGCGATCTCGGCGCCCTGGCCCGCCTCACGCCACTCGCGTTGGCATTCCTGTAGCATCCACAATCCGGTGATGTTGAACAGCGGCCGCATGCCCGTGGCGGCGCACGCCTCATTCGTGAGGCCCAGCTCACGGGCCTCGGCGCTGAGCAGCGCTTCGTCGCGGAGCACCCCGAGCACTGACCAGGAGCCACAGGACAAGAAATACGTGGCCTCGTCCGCGGGATGCGCCAAGGCTTGCACGGCGCAGGCGGTGTCATGGGCACCGGCCCGCACCACCGTCAGGTGTTCCAGCCCGGGCACACGGCATCGCCCGACCACGTCATGCTCCGGCGAGATATCGGCCACCCAGGCCCGAGGAATCCCAAGACGCTCGAAGACCTCGTCACACCACATGTCTGCGCCGGGCAGGCATAACCCGCTGGTCGAGGCATGCGATCGTGACCACCCCGATACCCCGGTCAGCAGATAGGCGAAGTAGTCGGGCAGCAACAAGATCTGACTGGTTCGGGCCGCCAGATCAGGTTCTTCGGTGAGAAAAGCCAAGAGTTGATTGGCCGTGTTGATGGTGGCGGGAGCGATCCCGGTCAGCCGCCAGGCGTCATCGTCGGGCAACCGCTCCTGATAGGCCTCGCGAGTACGTTGCGTACGCTCATCTCGGTAGCAGCGCCCGGGAGTCAGCGCCAGGCCGGTGGCATCCATCGGCACGTAATCGACTCCCCAGGTGTCGATGGCGACGGTTGCCGCGTCGGGACACTGTGCCACGGCTTGGCGCAGCCCCTCACAGATGCCGTCCCAGATCAGGTCAAGGTCCCAGCTGAGGTAGCCGTCGACCATCCGGGCGCGGTGTTCGAAGCGATGGATCTGCGTTTGCGAGATTCGACCGTCGGTGAGCGTGCCGAGGATTACCCGGCCCGATGATGAACCGAGATCGACGGAGATGGCGCTGTGGCGGTTCACGGGGGCCTCCAAAGTGGCTGCCTGGGGAACGAGCGCCGTTGCCCAGGCGATGCTGGTCAAGCGTACAGCGGGCCGAATTGGGCACAGGCACGGTAGTCGGCGCCCTCGGCGTCGGCAGTGCCGAACCCGAGCCAGTTCTTCGGGCGGAAGACCTGATCGGAGGGCACATTGTGCATGTTAACCGGAATCCGCAGCATCGACGCCAAGGTGATCAGACGCGCCCCGATGTGACCGTGGCTGATCGCCCCGTGGTTGGCAGCACCCCAGGCGTTCATGACGGCGTACACGGTGGCGAAGACACCTTCACCGGTGAGCCGAGGCGCGAACCAAGTGGTGGGCCACGCAGCATCGGTGCGGTCCTCGATGGTGGTCGCCACCTGGCCGGGAAGCTCAATGGTCCACCCCTCGGCGATCTGCAGCACCGGCCCCAACCCGTCGACCAGGTTGATGCGGCTCATCGTCACCGGCACGTCCCCCGCAGAGCGGAAATGCGTGGAGAATCCACCGCCAGGGAAATAGCCGACATTGGCCGGATGGAACGACGTGGCGTCCAAAGCTGCTTGGTTGTCGGCCTCGGTGAGCTCCCACCAGTGCTTGATGACATGCTCACCGGCCTGATTGGTAGCAGCGAAGGCGCCGTCCAGCGTGGTGGAGCCGGAATTACGCAGGTCAAGGAAACCGCCAGCCGCGGTGCCGGTGAGGTCGTGGCCGGTGATCCGCTTGACCGACTCCGGGCTCCAATAGGTGCGCACGTCGGAGAAGATCTGTGCCTTATTCGTCAGCAAGTGGTTGAACAGCATTGAGGCGCCGTTGAGCGCGTCATTTTCGGTGGCCATGATGTAAGGAGCCCGGTTACCGTTCCAGTCGAACTGCGTATTGAGCATGGTTTCCATCAGATCCCCGTTGGGGTGCCCGTCGGTCCACTGCCGCTGGCCCTGGAACCCGGAGCACAGCGCGCCGTGCCCCTGGGCTTCCTCACCCCAGCCGGCCTCGGCCAGCTTGGGATTGCCCACCATGAGGTCGCGGCCGATGAGGATCATCTTGGTGCAGAACTGCCACCACTGTTCGTGAAGTTCGGGATGCTGATCGCCCTCGACGTTCTTGTCGTGGCCTTGGATGAGGTTAGCCCGCACCCAGGCGTAGGCCTTCTCGTACTCGTCGGTGTCGTAGATCTCCTGATTGATACGGCGGATGAATTCGCTTTGGTCGATGTACTCGTTGCGCATCCCCAGGTACTTGCCCCAGAACTCATCCTTGACCACGGACCCGGCGATGCCCATGGAGACCCCGCCCATGGCGAGATAGGACTGTCCCTTCATCTGTGCCACGGCCAGCCCGGCTACCGCGTAATCGAGCAGACGGGAACGCACATCGTCGGGGATCGTCGTGTCATCGGCGTCCTGGATCTCCTGACCGTAGATCCCGAACGCGGGATGCCGACCTGTGCGTATCCGGCCAGTGAGGCGGCCAGGTAGACGGCTCCGGGGCGCTCAGTACCGTTGAACCCCCACACCGCGTGCGGCATTGTGCGGTCGAGGTCCAAGGTTTCGGTGCCATAGGCCCAACAGGGGGTGACGGTAAGGGTCAGACCCACGTTGTCGCGTCGGAACTTGGCCGCAGAGGCTTGGGCTTCGGCGACGCCGCCAATGGTGGAGTCGGAAATCACCACCCTGGCTCGGGAGCCGTCCCGGTATCGAAGTTCATTTCGGTAGAGGTCAGCGACTCGCTGGGCCATGCCCATTGTCTGGTCTTCCAGGCTCTCGCGAACGCCGCGGCGGCGTCCGTCGATGATGGGGCGGATTCCGATGGCGGGGTACTCAATCACGAAGGATCATCACCTTTGATGGCAGGAGTGAGGCCGGTACTCGGCCGGGACAAGGCCCGGGCGGTGGCGCCGCAGCCGTCCACGAGGTGCGGCGCCAGCCCAGGAATCGGGTTTACTCGTAGAGGTTCTCAGCGACCTCGGGGTCCTCGATGTTGCTGGCGTCGTACCACTGATACCCGGAGTCTATGATCTCGGGCAGTTCCTGCCCATTGATCGCACGGATGGCGGCGACGACGGTCTCATAGCCCATCTTCACGGGGGCTTGGGTGATGGCGCCGGCTTCGGTGCCGTCATTGATGGCATCAAGCTGGGCCTTGCCGGAGTCGAAGCCGATCACAGTAAGGTCCTGGCCCGATTCGATGGTTCCTTGCAGGGCACCGATCGCCGAGGCTTCGTTGGAGCCGTAGATGCCGACGATGTCGCTGTTGGCCTGGATGAGGGCCTTCGCGGCGTTAGCGGCCAGGCCGACCTCACCGGCGTACTGGGGCTCCAACAGGGTCATGTCAGGCGCGTTCTCAGTGATGTAGTCCTGGAAGCCAGCGCAGCGCTGTTTGCCGGTCTCCGAGGTCTGATCATGGCAGACCATCCCGACGGTGCCGGTGCCACCGGTCAGCTCGACCATGTGCTTGGCCGCCTCCTGCGCGGCCGCGTAGTTGTCGGTCTGTACTGTGGTCAGCGGGATGTCGGAATCGACACCGGAATCAAAAGCAACCAGCGGAATGCCTGCCGCCTCAATCTCACTGAGCACCGGCCCGGCAGCCTCGGAATCAAGCGCGGCAAAGCCAATGGCGGCTGGATCGGACTGGAGAGCTGTGCTCAGCTGGTCGAGTTGCTGGGTTACCTGGGTCTCGTTCTCGGGGCCGACAAATTCAACCTTGTAGCCGTACTCCTCGCCTGCCTGCTCAGCGCCTTCCTTGACCGCTTGCCAGAAGCGGTGCTGGAACCCCTTGGAGACCAGGTAGATGGTCTGGGAACCATCGCCCATGGGGATGTCGCCCTCGGGCATCGTCTCGGTACCGGTGGACGCAGCGGCGGTTGCCTCGTCCGTGGTCGCCACGGTGGTAGACGATGATGTGGAGCAGCCGGTTAGGCCCAGGGTCATTGCGGCCACGGCCGCTATGTCGGGTCGAAGTATTCGCTTGGTTGTTTCCTTTCATATACGGGAGGGCTCACGTTGTGCCTCCCGGGTTGGGTGGGGGGGTTAGACCGTCGCGGCGCGCTTGCGGCGAACGTTGTCGGCGTAGACCGCCGCGAGGACAACGATGCCGGTAACCACGAGCTGCCACTGCTGGGCGATGTTCATCATCTGCAGGCCCGTCTTGAGGGTCTCCATCAGCAGCGCGCCGACGAGGGTGCCGATCACGTTGGCCCGGCCACCGGCCAGTGAGGTGCCGCCGATCACGACCGCGGCGATCACCTGGAGCTCGAAGCCGAGGCCTTCGGATGGCTGCACGAAACCGAAGCGCGCCGAATACACGATGGCGCCGATCGCGGTGAACACCCCAGCGGTGACATAGACCGCCATCTTCCACAGCCGCACGTTGACACCCGACAGCCGGGTGGCCTCTTCATTGGAGCCGATCGCCAGCGCATACCTGCCGAGCAGAGTCTTGGACAGCAGGAGGGCAGCTACTACTGTGAGCAGCACCAGCAACAGCGCGGCGTTGCTGATGCCAGGGATCAGGTGACCGTTGGCGATGGCGTAGTAGTCGGGGTTTTCAATCTTGATCGATTGCGTGTCGGAGATGATCAGCGCCAATCCCCTCGAAACCATCATCATCGCCAGCGTCGCGATGAACGGTGGGATTTCCAGGTAGGCGATCAGCACGCCATTAATCAGCCCCAAGGCAGCCCCGACCAGGATCGTCAGGACAAGCCCCAGCCCCAGCGGCAAGTTCATGAATGAGCCGGACATGAACACGCCTGCCATGACGGCCACCAGTGTCATGCCCGTGCCTACTGACAAGTCGATACCACCGGTGGCGATCACGAAGGTGGCACCGAGCGCCAGGACACCGATCGTGGCGGCTTGCAGCAAGATGCTGGTGAGCACGTTGGGGGCAGCGAAGTTCGGGGCCGCGAACATGAAGAACACGTAGACCGCGATCAAAGCACCGAACACAAGGATTTGCTGCAGCGAGGATTTCACTATCCTCATCACGGTGCCATCGCCGGAGGGGCTGGCTGGTGTGGTCACGCTACTGCTCCATTCACGTCATCCTTGCCAACGGTGGCAAGCTCCATAATGTTCTCTTGAGTGGCATCGGCGTTATCGAGGATGCCGGTGATACGCCCGGAGGCCATGACGGCGATCCGATGGCTCATCCGGAGCACCTCCGGGAGCTCCGATGAGATCATGATGATTGCCTTGCCCTGCTGGGCGAGCTCCTCAAGCAGGCTGTAGATCTCCTCTTTGGCGCCCACATCGATACCGCGGGTCGGCTCGTCGAAGATAAGGATGTCGCAGTCGCGGATGAGCCATTTCGCGATGACGACCTTCTGCTGGTTTCCGCCGGACAACATGGCAAGAAGCTGGTTGATCGACGGCGTCTTGACCCGCAGCCTTTCAACATATTCCGTGGCGACCGAAGCTATCTTTCCATCGGCAATGATGCCCCCGGAGACGAAGTTGTTCATGTTCGCTATGGCGGCGTTGGCCTTCACGTCCTGTTCCAGCAATACCCCGTAACGTTTGCGATCCTCTGACAGGTACCCGATCCCGGCGCTGACCCCGTCGGCGGCGTTGCGGATCGTCACAGCCTTACCGCCGACATCGATCGTGCCCGATTCCCTCGGATCAGCCCCAAACAGGCACCGCGCGACCTCGGTGCGCCCCGCGCCCATCAGGCCAGCGAAGCCGAAGATCTCGCCCTTGTGGACATCGAAGTTGATGTCGCGTAGTAGCTTCTTGGTATTCAATCCGGTGACCTTCAACGCCACCTCACCGGCGGGATCAGGTGCGATCCTGGGCCGGGCTTCGGCCGAGACTTCGCGGCCGACCATCATCGATATCACCTCCCGCATCTCCACCTCAGGGGTCGTCACCGTGCCGATGTACTGGCCATCTCGCAACACCGTCACCCGGTCGGTGATCTCCGCAATCTCCGGCATCCGGTGCGAGATGTAGATCAGGCCCGTCTCCGGGGCCACGAAGTCCCGGATCATCCCGAACAACGCCTCGGTCTCGGCCTGGGTCAGGGCTGCGGTCGGTTCATCCATGACCAGAATGCGGGAGTTATATGACAACGCCCGCGCGATCTCCACCATTTGCAGCCTGGCTACGGATAACGATGAACACAGCGCCTTCGGGTTGATATTCATGCCCAACCGCTCGAACAGCTCGGCGGCTTGTCGATTCAATTTGGCGTCGTCGATCCAGCCCCGCTTATGACTGCCTGGGCGCCCGAGGTACAGGTTCTGCGCCACCGTCAATCCGGGGACCATGTTCAGCTCTTGGTGAATGATCGACAATCCAAGCTCGCGAGCATGGTTAACGTCGGCCACCTGGACCATTTCCCCTTGAAGCCAGATCTCACCCCCAGGGTCTGCGCTGTAGATCCCAGTGAGGATCTTCATGAGAGTGGACTTGCCTGCACCGTTCTCCCCGCACAGCCCGAGAACTTCACCAGCCCGCAATTCAAGATCGACATCCTGCAGCGCCTTGACACCGGGGAAAGTCTTGCTGATGCGCTTCAACTCCAACAGTTTCGCCACGTGTACTCCTTCGTACCAGGGCCGCCTCGCCCCGAGTGATGTTAACGCTATCATGTTCCGAATTGGGCGCGTCGAGGGGCCCTGATCGTTATCAAATCGAGACGGGAGAAGCGTCGACTCGGTCGCTGCGCGGCCAGCTCAAACAGCCGGGCCGGCACTGGGTGAAACCGGTCGGGAAACAAGCAAGGGGCGCCCCATACGGGACGCCCCTTGCTGAAAGGTGGATTGAGTGGCTATTTGCCCATCGAGGTGCCTGCCGAGCGAAGCTGGGTGCACGCCTCCACAACACGCTTGGCCATGCCGCCCTCGGCGGCCTTGCCCCAGGCGCGAGGATCGTACATCTTCTTGTTGCCGACCTCACCGTCGATGCGGAGCAC
This sequence comes from Arachnia sp., assembly GCA_047972985.1. Taxonomy (GTDB): domain Bacteria; phylum Actinomycetota; class Actinomycetes; order Propionibacteriales; family Propionibacteriaceae; genus Arachnia. The sequence continues at coordinate 47,368 of JBKEBG010000104.1, read as the reverse complement.
GCCATCGTAGTTCTTGAGCATGTGATCGGCCACCGGGCGGGTGAACGCGTACTGGGTGTCGGTGTCGATGTTCATCTTGATGACGCCGTAATCGACGGCCGCGGAGATCTCCTCCGACGTCGAGCCCGAACCGCCGTGGAAGACCAGATCGAACGGGCTCGCCTTCGAGTACTTCTCGCCGACCGCGTCCTGGATCTCCTTGAGAACCTCGGGGCGCAGCTTGACCGCACCCGGCTTGTACACCCCGTGCACGTTGCCGAAAGTGAGGGCGGTCATGTAGCGCCCCTTCTCCCCGAGACCGAGGACCTCGACGGTGCGCATGCCATCCTCGACGGTGGTGTAGAGCTTTTCGTTGATCTCGGCCGTGACGCCGTCCTCTTCGCCGCCGACGACACCGACCTCAATCTCAAGGATGATGTTCGCCTTCACGCAGCGCTCCAGGAGCTCGGCCGCGATCGACAGGTTCTCCTCCATCGGCACCGCAGAACCGTCCCACATGTGGGACTGGAACAGCGGAAGCTCGCCACGAGCGACCAAGTCCTCCGAGATGGCCAGCAGCGGGCGCACGAATCCGTCCAGCTTGTCCTTGGGGCAGTGATCGGTGTGCAGCGCGACGTTGACCGGGTAGTTCTTGGCAACCTCGCGGGCATAGGCGGCGAACGCGACTGCGCCGGTGACCTTGTCCTTGATGGTCGGGCCGGAGAAGTACTCGGAGCCCCCCGTGGACACCTGAAGGATGCCGTCGGAACCGGCTTCAGTGAAGCCCTGAAGGGCGGCGTTCAGCGTCTGCGAAGAGCTGACATTGATGGCCGGGTAGGCAAAGCTGCCTTCCTTGGCCCGGTCGAGCATCTGGGCATAGACCTCAGGGGTTGCAACTGGCATGTGGTGCCTCTTTCCTAGCTGAGACTGGCGTTTGGCTAAGCCTATCGTCTCGCCCGCCGTTCGGCACCGGCGGGGGCTCGCCAAGTCATCGGGCCGCGGCGGCCCCGTCGCCCTTAGAGCAGCCGGTCCATGTCGCTGACATCGACGCGGACCCGCCCCACCGACCGTGCGCTGACTGCGGAGTCGATGGCCGACGGCATCACGTCGAGGAAACTCATCGGGATCGAGGCAGCGGGCTGGCCGTTGACCTCCATCACCAGGCTCGGCCCAGCGCCGAAGCTTCCCCCGCTGATTTTGAGCGCCGAGATGTCCTGCCAACCGGCCACGACCCGTTCCGGATGGCAGAAGGTAATCCCCGCCGCGTCGATCATCAGCGCGTCTCCACTGCTGATGGAGGCCAGGTCTCGTGTGGCCCGGTGCAGCGCGAACGCGGAGAATCCGATCCACAGCGCCGTAGACACCAGCCACAGCCCCATGCTGAGCCAGAACCAGCCCTGGGTCCCCTCATAGTCCGCGAAGTAGAAGATAGCCACGAGGATCGCTCCCGAGATCACCGCGGATCCAATGCGCCACCCCAACGCCCGGCGATGGCGCGCCACCCGCGCCGCGGTGATCAGTGGGGTGAGCCTCACGACGAATTGCTCAGCCAGCATGCGCCCCATGCTAACAACGCCTCAATCCATCGACACCCACACTCACTTCAGCCGCTGGTGACGACCGGCTGTGCTGCAGCGACCATTGGTACATAGCTATCGCGGCCGCCGCGCCAGCATTGAGCGAGCGGGTGGAGCCATATTGCGTGATTGCCACGAGCCCGGTGCAGACCTCCACCATGGCCCCGGTCAAACCGGGCCCCTCGGAGCCGAACACCAGGCAACACTCACGCGGCAGCGTGGCGGTTTCCAGTGGGCGAGCCCCGGGCAGATTGTCGACCCCCACCGGCGCGATCCCGCGTTCGGCGAGCCACTCGGCCAGGGCCGCCTCGTCCGGGTGATGATGCACCGAGAGGTATCTATCCGTGACCATGGCGCCACGGCGATTCCATCGGCGCCGCCCCACAATGTGGATTCCGGCGACGTTGAACGCGTTGGCGGTCCGGACCATAGAACCGATGTTGAAGTCGTGCTCCCAGTTCTGGATGGCCACATGCAGCGGCGCCCGCCGACGATCGAGGTCGGCAACGATGGCCTGCAAGCGCCAGTAGCGGTATTCGTCGCCGACGTTGCGCCGGTCGCCCTCACGCAAAAGGTCGGGATCGAACCGGGGATCATCCGGCGGGTCGCCCTGCCACGGACCGACGCCGACGCCGGGATCCGTCGGGTCCTGGGTCATGCCACCTCGGCGAGCACTCGGCCCCGCACCAGCACCCGATCAACAACTATCAGCGCGAGAACGACGGCAGCGCCCAACGCGGTGAGCCCGAAGACTGCCACCGCCTGATCCCCTACCGGCAACAGCTCCCGCTGCGGCCCCTGCCACGGCCACAGGGCCCGAAGTGAACCGAGCATCAGGCCACTCATCACCACCATCGTCATGGTGTGGTGGCGATGCAGCAACCAGTGCAATCCCTTGACGAACCCGGCCAGCCCGGCGATGGCCCCCAGCACGAACAGCCCGAGGTAGCCCAGGTCGAAGTGGCTGGCCGCGCCCACCGTCGGCTCATAGAGCCCAAGGACGAGAAGCACGAAGGAGCCCGATACGCCGGGCAGCACCAGGGCACAGACGGCGACCGCGGCGGAACCGACAATCATCCATGGGGAGGGATCGACCACAGTGGTGGCGCCACCCAGGCCGGTCAACCAGAAAGCAAGAGCGGCAACGGCGAACCACAACACACCCAGCCGCACTTTCGCCCACCACCCGACGCCGGTGGAAGGCTCCACCATCAGCAGTGGGATGGCGACGCTGGCCGCCACCATTCCGAGGAACAAGCCCCGCGCCAGCTCGGGGCTCGTCTGGATGAAAGGGCTCATGACGCCCGCCATGGAGAAAAGGGCGACCCCCATTCCGACAATCAGGGGGATCAGCATGCCCCAGTGCACCTGGACGAGTTCCCGTTTGGCCGCTGCCCAGCGCTCAGGGCCGGTGATGAGCTTGCGAGCCGCCGTCACAACGTGGCTTGCGGAGTCGATCACGCGCACGTACACACCGGTGATCAGTGCCACGGTGCCCCCGGAGACTCCGGGCACCAACTCGGCCATGCCCATGAGCGCTCCACGGAAAGCGTCGAGAATCACCCCACCGAGGGTGACCGGGCGCGGAGCCGTATCAGCGCTGGCGTGCGAAGTTGACGTCGGCTGAGTCAACGCGAGGTCCTTTCGATGGGGCTGAATCCGGCAGACCCGGGCAAAGACACGGCGCGCCCGAGTCGCCACGTGACGGGAAGCTAGCCCTGGTAGGGCGGCTGGTATCGGCCGGAAGGCTGAGTATCTGGGGCTGTCTGCGGTGCCGAGAAGGGCGGCTGGGGCTGCGCGGAGCCGGGCTGCTGCGCTCCCAGCTGTGGTGTGCTGGTGGCCTGGGGCTGCGCTGCCTCATCGACGTTCGCTGCCTCACCGAAGTTCACCGAGGGCGCCTGGCGCACCATCGGATCGTTGACCTCGAAGTATGTAGCCTTCTCAAACTTGGCGAAGCCGGCAACGATGTTGGACGGAATGGTCTCAATCTTCGTATTGTACTGACGCACAGTCGCGTTGTAATAGCGACGCCCTGCCGCGATCCGGTCCTCGGTATCGGTGAGTTCTTGCTGCAGCTGCAGGAAGTTCTGATTCGACTTCACCTCGGGGTAGGCCTCCACCGAGACCACCATGGAGCGCACCGCCTGGGAAAGTTCGGCCTCTACAGCGGCCCGCTGCTCGCTGGGCGCACCATTGGATTGGCCCGCCAGCGCCGCCGCAGAATTACGTAGCCGGGTGACTTCCTCGAGAGTGTTTCGCTCGTGCGCTGCGAACCCGCGCACTGTCTCGACGAGGTTGGGGATGAGATCGTAGCGGCGGTTCAACTCGACATCCACCTGGCGCCATGACTCCTGGATCATGTTGCGGCTCTTGACGAAGCCGTTGTAGGCGCCGATGCCCCACGCGGCTACGGCAACAACCAGCACCACGAGAACGATTACGATCCCCAGGACGATTTCCATCATTACTCCTTCGAGTCAGTGGTACAACCGTACCTGAGGCAAGGCGACAACCAGGGCTGTGCGGGAACGCGCACTGCCGGGTGGCCGAACTGTCGCGAATCGACCACAGCGCGCCCCGGTACGTGAGGGCCCTCGCGCGCCGGGGCGCGCTACAGGCCGAGGTCACTGAGCCCGAGCGCGAAGCGATACTCGAGTCCGGCCTCGGCCACTCGCTGCGCGGCGCCGGTTTCCCGATCGACCACCACAGCCACGGCGACGACCTCCCCGCCCGCCTCACGCACGGCCTCGACGGCGGTCAACGCCGATCCTCCGGTGGTGGAGGTATCCTCCACCACCAGCACCCGCCGTCCGGCGACTTCGGTGCCCTCGATCCGCCGCTGCATGCCGTGGGGCTTTTCGGTTTTGCGGACCACGAAGGCATCCAGGCGGCCCCCGGCGTGCGCGGCGTGATGCAGCATCGCAGTGGCCACCGGGTCAGCGCCGAGGGTGAGCCCGCCCACCGCGTCGAAATCGAGGTCGGCCACGAGGTCCGTCATCACGGCGCCCACCAAAGGCGCGGCCTCACCGTCGAGGGTGACCCGCCGCATGTCGACGTAGTAGTCGGCTGAGGCCCCCGAGGCCAGCTGTACCCGCCCATGGATCACGGCCAGCTGGGTCACCAGCTCGGCGAGGCGTTCCTGATTCGTCATCTACTTCTCCTGGGTGGATACGAGAGCCCCGAAGGCCACCGAGCGGTCCGGGGAATGGAAGAGATCTTCGCACGTGGTGAGGGTGATCAGTGCCTCGGTGGGTTCCACGTCTGTCTTGCCAGGCACCGGATCGATGACCCAGGTCTCGGTGTCTTGCACGGTGAGCTGGCGCGCGGGCAGCGTGAGTTCGTAGGTGTAGATGGCGGTCTGGGTCTCGATGATGATCTGCGCCCCCTCGTCGAGCTCCAGCAGGCGACGGAAGGGCTCCCCATGGGTCACCCGGTGTCCGGCCAATGCGAAGTTCCCGATCTGGCCGGGCTGCGCCGTCATCGGATACCAGCCGACGCCGCGAGCAAGGTCATCGGTCTCCACTCCCGCGACGACCGGCCATTCATATGATTCGCCCAGCGCCGGGATCCGGATCAGCCAGGCCGCGCGCCCCGCGTCGGGTGCCTCAGCCGACTCCTGTGCGGCGGGCTCGGCTGTGTCCCAGGTGTGGCGCAAATCGCCGATGGATGACTCGGCCTCACGCTCGGAGATCACATTCGTCCCGAAGTACTCCCAGCCTACGTAACCGAGGGCGAGCACCCCGACCGCGAGCATCAGCACCCCGAGGATAGTGAGCGGAGACAGGCCCCTCCGCCGCGAGGCACCGCTGGGCGCCTGGTCGCCGACGTGGTCCTCGGCGGAGGCAGACCTGTCGTCGCTTTCAGAGCTCATTGCCACATTGTCACCGATCCGCCAGCTTCCCCCAAGTGTGACTCAGTGGAACCAGAGCTTGCTGCCCGATGGCGGCGGCGAAGGCCGGGCATCAGCCTCGGCAAACGCCGTGGCTCCCGAGGCCCATTCCTGCCCCGCCACCCACCGGTATCCAAAGGGCAGCCTGCCCGAGGCGCGCCGGATGGCATCGGCGGCGATCCGCGCCCCGGACCCGACTACGACCACGTTGCCGAAGCGTCGCCCCTTGTGAACCGAAGGATCGGCCCCGACGAGTGTGTGCGGGTACCCAGCGATGACCCCCGCCACCAGCCGTTTCGACCAGTCGAAGGGTGCCCGGTCGGTCACGTTGAGCACCAGCAGCCCCGTGCCCCGCCCGACCCTGGCGACGTCAGCCAGGAATCCGACACCTGCCAGCGAGGCCGGCACCTGATCGTGGTCGAAGGCATCCACGATGACAACATCGGCGTAGTCGCTGGGCATCGCGGCGATTCCCGCCCGGCCGTCGATGTCGCGGACCTTGATCCCCGAGCGCGGCGGCAGGGGAAGCTTGCGGCGGACTGCAGCGGTCAGTTCGGCGTCGGGCTCCAACACAATCTGCGCCGTGCCCGGCCTTCGCCAAGCCAGCCAGCGCGGCATCGACATGCCGGCCCCACCCACGTGAACCGCCCGGATCCGTTGCTCGGCGGGGGCCCGCAGGGCCGTGGCCTCCAGCACGATGGCTATGTGCTGGGTGTATTCGAAGGCAAGATCCTCGGGCCGGGCCGGATCCACCCAGGATTGAGCGGCGTCACCGAAGTTGACCTGGAATGCACCGGGCACCTTGCCGTCGGGCACCAACCGATCAGGCATCGGGTTCCGCGGCCTTGTGATGCATGAAGTCCTCCAGGCGGTTGTCGGTTCCCACTCAGCCTAGGCCGCCGTTGCTGCCCGGTGCGGCGTCGCCACCGAGCCGTTCACGCGACCAGCCCTTGGGATGCGCCCCGCGGGCCAAACCACGAGCCGGTGTCGACACGCCGGCCGGGCAAGCCCGCTGAAGGTCGCTTGTGAGTGCCGCGCCGGGGCCGGGCACCTACCCAACCCGGAGGCCTGCGATGGGGCGGCATTGCGCCTGGTAGTTTCTACTCCATGCGGGTAGGAGTCCCCCGGGAGCGCCGCGATGGTGAAGATCGCGTGGCCTGTATCCCCGAGGTAGCAAAGAAATACGTCAGCTGGGGCTGGGAGGTCGTCGTTGAGTCCGGTGCGGGCAGTGCGGCGGGTTTTACCGATGAGTCCTTCGAGGAGGCAGGTGCCGTCATCGTCGCCGACGCCTTCACCGGCAGCGATCTTGTCGTGGTGGTGGGCCCGCCTGAGCCCGCCACGCTGCGGCAGGTCCCACCTGGAACCACCGTCGCCGGGTTCTTGGACCCCTACCTTGCTGCCGAGGCGATGCAGGTGGGCATCGATCGGGAGTTGACGCTGCTGGCGGTCGAGGCGATCCCCCGGACCACACTGGCCCAGTCGATGGACGCGCTGAGTTCCCAGGCCAACCTCGCAGGCTATGCCGCGGTGCTGCTGGCCGCCAGCCGGGCCCCCAAGCTCTTGCCGATGATGGTCACTGCCGCCGGCACGATAGCGCCGGCGAAGGCTCTCGTGCTCGGGGTCGGGGTGGCCGGGCTGCAGGCGATCGCCACCGCGAAACGCCTGGGTGCCGTCGTGCACGCCTACGACATCCGCACCGACACCAAGGAGCAGGTGGAGAGCCTGGGTGGAAAGTTCATCGAGGCAGTGACCGCCTCGGGCGACGAAGGCGGATATGCCAAGGAGGTCGACGCAGACACAGCTGCCGCACAACAGGCCGCCCTGGCCACATTCGTTGCCGCCACCGACATCATGGTCACCACGGCTCAGATCCCTGGGCGCCCCGCGCCGCGTCTGGTCACCGAGGAGATGGTGGCATCGATGAAGCCCGGCGCGGTGGTGGTGGACATGGCTGCCGGTAGCGGCGGGAATGTGGCGGGCTCGCGGCCCGGTGAGGTTGTCGAGATCGGCGGCGTCACCATCCTTGGCCCCACCGATCTGGCCGGGGCGCATGCCGCCGACGCCAGCCGGATGTACGCCAGAAACCTCATGTCGCTGCTCACGCGCGCCAGAGACGCCGAATCCGGCGCGCTGCGGCTCGACCTCGATGACGAGATCATCGGCACCACCGCCGTGGTCGCCGGGGGTCAGGCCCGTCATCCTCGCACCAAGGAACTGCTGGAAGGAGCGGCCCGATGAGTCCCGAGTTCATCACGGGCATAGTGGTGTTGGTCCTTGCATCGTTCGTGGGCTTCGAGGTGATCTCGAAGGTGCCGCCGACGCTGCACACGCCGCTGATGTCGGGTTCCAATGCTATTTCAGGTATCACGATCGTCGGGGCGCTGGTCGCCGCCGGGACCGTCGGCGGCACGGCGGGGCAGGTGCTGGGATTCTTCGCCGTCGCGACAGCCACGATCAATGTCGTCGGCGGATTCCTCGTCACCAACCGAATGCTGGAGATGTTCAAGAAGAAGCCAGCGGGTAAGAAGTCATGACCGAACTGCTGTACCTCGTAGCGGCCTCGTGCTTCATCATCGGCCTCAAATTCATGGGAAGCCCCCGCAGCGCTCGGCGAGGCAACCTGATCTCCGCGCTCGGGATGCTGATCGCGGTGGTCGTCACCCTCGTCACTCTCGACGTGCTCAGCTGGTGGTCGATCCTGGCCGGGCTCGTCGTCGGCACCGGCGTGGGCGCGATCCTCGCGCTGCGGGTCAAGATGACGGGCATGCCCGAGTTGGTCGCGGCATTCAACGGCTTCGGCGGAGTGGCCTCCAGCTTTGTCGCGTTATCTGAGTTGACCCGCACCGGCGGCGCCTTCGAGGTGGAGACCGACATCACAGTGGTGCTGAGCCTGCTGGTGGGCACCATCACCTTCACCGGCAGCTTCGTCGCCTACGCAAAGCTTGCCGGGCGCATCCCCGGCCGGCCCATCGCGCCTCCCGGTGGCAACCTGATCAACCTGCTTCTGGCCTTGGCCGCGCTCGGGTTCGCAGTGTGGGCGGTAGTGGCCGACACCCAGCTGCCCTATTGGCTGATCGTCGCGGTGGCCGCTGTGCTCGGTGTGCTCGCGGTGCTGCCGATCGGTGGCGCCGACATGCCCGTGGTGATCTCGCTGCTGAACTCGTTCTCCGGCATCGCCGCGGCCATGGCGGGCTTCGTGGTGAGCAACTCTGCGCTGATCATCGGCGGTGCCCTGGTGGGCGCGGCGGGCATGATCTTGACCCTGCTCATGGCCGAGGCGATGAATCGCTCGATCGCCAATGTGCTGTTCTCCCGCTTCGGCGGCACCAGCGCCAGCGGGCCGATCGGCGATCAGCCGGTCAACAAGGCCACACCCGATGACGTAGCGATCGCGCTGGGCTACGCCGAAAGCGTCCTCGTGGTTCCCGGTTACGGCATGGCTGTGGCGCAGGCACAGCACGCGGTACGCGACCTCGCCGACGAGCTCGAGGAGCGCGGCATCGAGGTCGGCTACGCCATCCATCCCGTGGCGGGTCGGATGCCTGGACATATGAATGTGCTGTTGGCTGAGGCGGATGTCCCCTACGACCAGCTGTTCGACCTGGAACAGTCGAATCCGAAGTTCCCCGTCACCGACGTGGTGCTGGTGATCGGTGCGAACGACGTGGTCAACCCGGCGGCGCGGGAGGATTCGGGTAGCCCGATCTACGGCATGCCGATCCTCGACGTCGACAAGGCCCGCACCGTCGTGGTGATGAAGCGTTCACTGTCCCCCGGCTTCGCAGGCATCGACAATCCGCTGTTCTACAAGGAGAACACGATGATGCTGTTCGCCGACGGCAAGGCAGGGGTTGAGTCGATCACCGCCGCGCTGGATATCGTTTAGGTCGATGATCCTGGCATGGTGAGGCCCATGACATCAGTGTGGGCCCACCGTGGGGCCAGTGCCGCCGCCCCCGAGAACACAATCCCGGCGTTCGAGCTGGCCGTTGAACATGGCGCCGATGGCGTCGAGTTCGACGTCCAGCTGACCGCCGACGGTCACCCGGTGGTGTTCCATGACGAAAAGCTGCAGCGGATCACCGGTGCACCCGGACGCGTGCGGGAGACCACACTGGAGCAATTGCGTCAGTTGGATGCCAGCACGGGACGCGAGGGCTTCGCCGGCACCCGAGTACCCACCCTCGACGAGGCCCTGGAATTGCTCGCGCCCACGGGGGTGTGGATCAACATCGAGCTGAAGACCAACCGCGTGGCCGACGGCCTGGAAGAATCAGTCATCTCACTCATTGACGACTACGAGGTCCGGGGCCGTAGCAGTGTGAGTTCGTTCCACCACAAGTCACTTCGCTACCTCGCCAGGATCGATCCCGGACTGCGGCTCGGCACTCTCTACAGTGACCCGATACTTCGGCCCTGGCGGTATGCCGTCGAGCTCGGCACCCAGGCACTGCACGCCCGGATGGACTCCGTCACCGGCAAGCTCATCGACAAGTGCCACGCCCACCTCCTCCAGGTGGCAGTGTGGACCGTCGATGACAAGGACGACATCAAGCGGATGGCCCAACTCGGCGCCGATGCCATCATCACCAACCACCCGCAGCGCGCAGCCCGGCTACTGCGGTAGCGCGGCGGCCTCGCCGTCCAGCCGGGGCGGCGTCACGGCCTCCCTCCCGCCGCCGTGGTCCCCACCCACCGCACGGGTCCCAGGTGCTGTTGGCTCGGCCGTGCTGGGATCGGCCGCGCTGCGGCGTCGGCCTCCGGCCCCCAGCACTCGCTCGAGCACCGGCAGCAACGCTGGCAGCCGGGCGTATCGAATCGCCAGATCCCACATCGGTTCCAGCTTCCTCCATCCCCCGCTGTAGGCAAGATGACGGGCTGCCTGTCCCAGTGTTGGTTTCGTCGCGGCCGCTCGTCGAATCGAGCCCCAGGCGTAGAACTGCTCGTAGGCGCGCCAATAGCCGGCCTCCAACTGATCAGGGGTCATCCCGTGCGGCTGATAGACCACGTGACGGGTGTCGTAGCGGTCCCAATCCGAATGCAGCACACGCCCTTGGTCCTGCATCCGCCGGTAGAGCCCGGTGCCGGGGTAGGGGGTCATGATGTGGAAGGTGGCAGTCTCGATGCCCTGCGAGCTCGCCCAATCCACGGTGCGATCGAACACGTCGGGGCCATCGCCATCCATGCCGAACACGAAACTGGCATGGACCATGATGCCCAGGTCATGGAGCCGCCGGACCACCTCGCCGTAATCGTGTCCCACGTTGTGTCGTTTCGAGTGGGCAGCCAGGTTCGCCTGGCTGAGGGTCTCGAAGCCCACGAACAGGGATCGCAGACCGGCGGCTGCCGCGAGCTCCACGAGGTCGCCTTGCAGCACTGAGCGGGTGGTGGCGGCTGCTTGCCATACCCGCCCAGCACCGATCATTTCGGTGAATAGCTGGCAGGCGAATCGGGGGTGGCCGAGCACGTGATCATCGAGGAAGTACAGGTGCTTGCCCGGTAGCCGATCGATCTCGGCGAGAGCATCGTCGACTGGCTGGGTGTAGAAGCCCTTGCCGCCCTCGAAGAAGGCGTCTCGGTAACAAAAGTCGCACCGGTGGGGGCACCCGCGAGTCACCACCAGTGAGTTCGGCACCAAATAGCGGTGGCGCTGAATCAGATCGCGCCGGGCCGGCGGGATATTCTCGAGACTTCGGTGCCTCGACTCATACCGAGGCTGCGGGTCGCCGGCCGCGAGATCGGCGAGGAAGCGGGGCCAGGTGTCCTCGCCCGGGCCCAGGAATAGGTGGTCGGCATGGGCTGCGGCTTCCTCGGGCAGCGAGGTTGGATGGAGCCCGCCCATGGCAACGCGCACCCCGCGAGCGCGGTAGTGATCGGCAATCTCGTAGGAACGCCGAGCCGAGGTGATGTAGACCTGAATCACCACGAGATCGGGCTCGTCGTCGAGGTGCAACGCGCTGACATGCTCATCGCAGATCTCGATGTCATCATCGGCGCGGAAGTGGCCCGCGAGCGTGGCCAGCCCCAGCGGCGGGAACAGCGAGTACTTGATGGTGCGGTACCCAGGGGCCGTGGCCTCGCTCAACGCGGGCAAAATCATCTTGATTCGCATGCAATGTGAGTATTGCACGTCTTGAGCGCTTGCTCAAGGCGTCCGCCCAGGGGGCTAAGATTCGTGCCATGGCAAAGTCCGGCCCCAAGCCAGGTGTCTCGCGTGGCGAGGATCCCAGCCAACGTCTGATCGCAGCCACGATCACCGTGCTGGCTCGCGACGGGTTTGTCCACGCCAGCGCCCGCTCCATCGCTGAGGAAGCAGGCGTTGCCAATGGCCTGATCTTCTATCACTTCACGTCCATGACCGGGCTCCTGACCGCCACCGCCCACGATCTTGCCGACCGTGGCATCGAGCGGATCAAGGCCGGCTTGGGCGGCGCAGAGTCACATAGAGCCTGGTCGGAGCATTTGGCCGATGTGCTGCGTCGGGAGTCCAATAGCCAAGACATGCGGGCGGTCCTGGAACTCATCGTGGGTGCCCACAGTTCGCCGGAGCTGCAGGGGGCAGTCTCGGATGTCATCGGCCGGGCACTCGACTTCGCAGCCCAGGAGCTGGACCCCGTGGTGGAGGGGGCGGGCCTGAGCGCCGTCCTGCCCACCGACCTCACGGCCCAGACCCTCGGCGCGACATTCCTCGGGCTGGTGATTCTGCTCGCCAGCGGTCAGCAGATAGACCTGGACCGGCTCGCGCAAATGGCGTCCTTGGTCCTCCCGGCCACGCACCAGGAGTAGTGCGGCGCACGATCGAACCCGGCAGCGCGAACGCCCAGCTCAACGCTCGCGCGTCGCACCCATGGTGCCGTGCAGAGCCCGCCGGGTTCAGCCCCGAGCCAAGCGCACGAGCAGGTCGGTTTCAGCGTTGGCTGCCTTCGCGAGATCGGCAAGTTCCACCGACTCGTCGATGCTGTGCATCCGTGAGGTGGGGTCGACGACTGCGGTGAGCAGGATCGTCGCGTCGGGATAGCGCTCAGCGAGTTCGGCGGCCAAGGGGATACTTCCGCCGACCCCCACCTCCACCGGCGGCATCCCGTACGCGTCGGTGAAGGCCGCGGCTGCCGCCTCGCCGACCGGCCCACCCAGGTTCAGCACGATCCCGCTGCCCGTGCGGCCCGGCACCACTTCGACGTGGGCTCCCCACGGTGCATGCGATCTCAGGTGCGAGGTGAGCGCCTGCATCGCGCGATCGGGATCATCACTGGGCGCCAGCCGGAGGCTGACCACGGCGCTGGCGCTGGGGATCAAGGTATTCGAGGCGTCGGCGCTGCGGGTGGTGTCCAACGCGATGATCGACACGGCAGGCTTGACCCACATACGCTCGGCGAAGCTCCCCTCGCCGATCCACTCCACGCCGTCAAGCACTCCGGACTCCTCCCGGAGCTGGGCCGGGTCGTACTCCGCCTGGGGCGTCTCGTCGCACACCAGCCCCTGGATCGCGACATTGCCGCGCTCGTCGTGCAGCGTCGCAAGCAGGCGCACCAAGGCGGTGAGCGCGTCGGGCACCAGGCCGCCGAACTCACCGGAATGCAGGCCGTGCTCCAGGGTGGACACTGTGACACTCGCGTCGATATTTCCACGCAGCGTCGTGGTGAGGCTTGGCTGGCCCACCTGCCAGTTGACGGAGTCGGCGATGATGATCGCCTCGGCGGACAGCTCCTGGCCATAGGTGTCGAGCAGTTGGGCCATCGAAGGCGAGCTGATCTCTTCTTCACCTTCGATGAACAGCTTGATGCCCACCGGGGGCTGGCCGTCGAAGGCTCGAATCGCCGCCAGATGAACGGCAATCCCCCCCTTATCGTCAGCGGCCCCTCTGGCGTAGAGGCGGCCGTCACGTTCCGAAGGGGAGAATGGCGGGCTGGTCCATTCGGCAAGGTCGCCGGTGGGTTGGACGTCATAGTGCGCATACAGCAGGACAGTCGGCTGCCCCTCGGGAGCCGGATAATGCCCGTAGACCGCAGGTTTCCCGCCAGCGCGCAGGATCCGCACATCGGGGCACCTGGCGCCGCGGAATAGCTCGGCGACGAGCTCGGCGCAGGCCTCGACGTCGGCGTCGTGTTCAGGTTTCGAACTGATCGAGGGGATCTCGATGAGCCTATGCAGGTCAGCGATCACGGAGGGAAGAACCGATTCGACGGTCCAGGCGAGGTTCGTCATCTGCTCAGCCTAGGCCCGGGCGGGCGATGCGGGAGCCGAGGGGCTGGCCTCGACCCCCGCACCCGTGCTCAGCCCTTCACCGAGCCCGCGGTCAGCCCGGCGACGATGTACTTTTGCAGGTACATGAACAACGCGATGATCGGGATGGCCGCCAGCACCGCCCCGGCGGCGAACAACGACCAGGGCGCGTTGCGCTCATCCGAGGCCCACACGTACAACCCGACGGCCAGCGTGTAGTTCTCGGGACGGGCCAGCACTATCTTGGCCAGGATGAACTCGCCGTAGGTGGAAACGAAGCTGAGCAACCCCACGACCGCGAGAATCGGGGTCACCAGCCGCATGATCATCCCCCAGAAGATCTGAGCGTGCGTGGCGCCGTCGATCTTGGCAGCCTCGTCGAGCTCCATCGGGATCGTGTTGAAGAAGCCGTACATCAGGAATGTGTTGGCTCCCAGCGCCCCGCCAAGGTAGATGGCGATCAGACCGGCCAACTGGCCGATGCCGAGGAAGGGGAATACCTTCCCTATCGTCAACAGCAGCAAGAAGATCGCGACGAAGGCCAGCATCTGCGGAAACATCTGGATGATCAGCAGCGCGGTGAGGCTGGTGCGGCGCCCCTCGAACCTGAACCGGCTGAAGGCGTAGGCAGCCGCGGCCCCCATGATGATCGTCCCGATCGCGGTGGTGCCGCTGACAATCAATGAGTGGAGCATCCAGTTCGGGAAATCGGTGCCCATGAGCTCGACATAGTTGTCGCCGGAGACCTCAGTGAACAGCGAAGCGGATCCGGTCAGGGTGCCACCCGGGCTCAGCGAGGCCGAGAGCACATACAGCAGCGGGAGGATGCAGTAGATCACAAAGAGGATCGCCAGCACATGCTTCCAACCCACCTGCTTCCACCACTTGGCGCCGCGGAGACGTCCGTCACGCGTGATCACAGCCGGTGCAGAGTTCGCGGTCATCACAGGATCTCCTCAAGGCGTCGGGTCTGCCGGAAGCCGAGCCAGGAGATCACGCCCACCACCACGAAGATGAGGATGCTCATGGCGCTGGCCAGGCCATATCTCTTGAGTCCCGATTCGAATGCCACCGAGTACACCATCGAGATCAATATGTCGGTCTCGCCGATCAGCACGGGAGCCCCGGCGAAGTTCGGGCCACCTCCCGTCAACATGTAGATCAGGGAGAAGTTGTTGAAGTTGAACGCGAAGCTGGCGATCAGCAGCGGTGCCACCGAGACCATCAGCAGCGGCAGCGTGATCCGGGAGAATCTCTGCCAAGCGTTGGCTCCGTCCATGATCGCGGCCTCCTTCAACTCCCCGGGGATTGCTTGGAGGGCACCGGTGGTGACCAGGAACATATACGGAAAGCCGAGCCATAGGTTCACCATGAGGATCGACAACTTTGCCAGCAGTCCGTTGCCGAGCCAGTTGATGTCGGCGCCGCCCAGCAAGGTCTGGTTGATAAAGCCGAAGTCCTGGTTGAGCATGCCCTTCCAGGTCAGCGCCGCCAGGAATCCGGGGAAGGCGTAAGGAAGGATGAACAGCGCCCGGTAGATCGTGCGTCCCTTGACCCTCGCGTCGTCGTAGATGACGGCTAGGAACAGCCCCAACGCGAAAGTGGTCAGCACCGCGAGGATCGCGAACGCAAAGGTCCACAGCAGGATCTGGAAGAACGGGCCAGACAGCCTCTGGTCGGTGAACATAGTGGTGAAGTTGTCCAGCCCCACCAGCACCCGCCAGCCCGGGGTCAGCGAGGTGCCATCGTCGGCAACGAAGAGCCCCTGCGATTCGTCGGCGCGGTACACCTTGCCTTCGGCGTCGGTGAATGTGTCGGCCGCCTCGTCGTAGGACAGCAATGATGTGGCAATGTAGGCGAAGGAACCGTTGTCAGTGCGCAACCAGCCATCGCCGGGATCCTCCGAAATGCTCACCCGCAGGTCGAGCACCTCGCTTTGTCGTTGCTGGATCTGCGGGATGCTGAGCACTGTGGCGCCGTCGACGGCGGTGACGGCGCCCTCGGACTCCTCGCCGCCCACGTCTTGTAACGCGGTGTCCTGGGTGCCGAACTTGATCCGCCCGTCCTCGACGATGGCGAAGCCGAGTTCGCCGGCCCGGTCGATGACAGTAACGGGATAGGTATCGGTGCCTTCCACGCGACGATCGGAGGTCTTGAGGATCTGCGCGATGGCAGGGCCCTTGGCGTCGTTGTGCCCGTCGCCGTAGTTGGTGAAGGCAACGTAGGCGGTGTTACCCATTACGTAAACTTGGTACACGGCCAAGAAGACAAGGCCGGGCAAGAGGTACTTCGCGGGGATCGCTCGTTTCGAGAAGTAGACGTAGTCGGCCACGGCGAGGGTCACGACGAGGAAGACAAGAATGCCCCATTGTTGCTGCGCCCAGGATGCCTGGATGCCGTAGATGCCGAGGGCATTCACGAGCGCCATCAAGACCAGCTTCACATAGAAGCCGGGCCGGTTGTAGTCCCTGGCATGGGACAACGGCGGGCGGTTGCGGGTGGTGGTGGGTGGTGTCTGCTGTGCGGTCACGGCAATCCCCTTTAGCCTCGTTGCGAGGAACCAGCTCGGTGAATCATGCGGCACGCAGGCGCCCCAGCTTCGGATGTCACAGGGTGAAACACCCCGCAGGCTTCCGAAGCCAGTGCGCCTGCTGACGCTCGAGCGGGATCCGGACGCTTAGAAGGCGTCCTGGATGTTCTGGTTCATCGTGGCCCAGGCGTCCGCGGGATCGCTGGCCTGGCCGTTGATGATGCTGATCTCCGCGCCGCCCCAGAAGTTCCACACGGCACCCATCTCTGGGATCGCGGGCATTGGCTGGCCCTCGGCACCGGCCTCGGCGAAGCCGGCCAGGATCGGGTCATCGAGGGCGTCGGCAAGTTCGGTCAGCGCCGGGACTCGTCCGCCGATTTCGTACAGCTTCTGCTGCGCCTCGGGCGTGACCAGCCAGGTCAGGAACTGGTTGGCCAGTAGCGCATTTTCGGACTGCGAGCTCAAGAACACCCCCTGGACGCCGACGAAGGGCGCGGCTGGCTGGCCGCCGGCGGAAGGGACGGGAAGCACTGTGATGTCGAGGCCTGCGTCGACGAATTCGCCGGTCCACCACGGACCGGTGACGATGTAGGGGCTCTTCCCGTCGAGGAATGCCTGCTTGGCCTGGTCGCCACCGATGGTGGCACTCAGCACACCCTCGTCGGCCAGGGTGGCGAGGTAGGCGGCAAAAGCATCGCCCTCGGGCCCGGCCATGCCGAGCTCGGCGGTGTAGTCACCGTTGTCGTCGGTGGTGAACACCGGAGCGCCGAACGAAGTCTGGATGGGGTACAGGTGGTAGGCGTCGCCTTGATCGCCCTGCTGGATCAGGACTGGATACTGGGCGCCGAGTTCCTTACCCTGGGCCACGAGCTCGTCAAAGGTGGCGGGGGTGTCGGTGGCGATCGCATTGTTGCGCACCAGGCCGATGTTCTCGGTTGCGTAGGGGACTCCGTAGAGCTGCCCCTGGTTAGTGAAGCCACGGGCGGCGACCTCGGCCAGGCCCTCGGCGGCCGAGCCGAGCTCCACCGGGGCGATCACGCCGTTACTGATCAAGTCACCGGTCCAGTCGTGCGCGCCGACGATGAGGTCGGGACCCTCGCCGGTAGGCGCCTGGGCGATGAAGTCTGTCTTGATATCCCCGGTGGGCTTCTGGACCACATCGAGCGTGATGCCCGTTTCGGCCTGGAAGTCAGCTCCCAGGCTCTGGAATGCCTCGACGCGGGTCTCGTCTGCCCAGATGGTCAACGTGCCGGCCTCGGCCGGGGCCATGGTTGAGCCCTCCGACGATGACTCAGCCGTAGTTTCGGTATCGCCTCCACAGGCGGCAAGGCTGAGGGTCAGCCCGGCGGCCATCAGAGCAACGATGCTTTTACGCATGTCTTCTCCTTCGACGTCCGGCGGCACCACTGCCGCCTCGGTGAGACCCGATGCTAACCAACTGCCGCAAAGCTTGCAAGATTCTTGCATTACATATGCGTAACACCATTTCCGCTTGCCGAGTGTGTAGCGCGAATATTTCACGGACTAGCATGCCAGCACTCCCGCGACGGTTGTGCAAGTCTCGCAATTTCTTGCACCTGATTGCAGACCTGATTACGCTAACCTTCAGCCCTGGGTGATGAGAGGAGTCAACGATGCACGCGCCCCGTCCCCGCTTGGCCGACCTGGCTACGCGGGCAGGTGTCTCCACCGCCACCGTGTCTCGCGTGCTCAATGGCAAGCCAGGCATCTCCACCTCGACCCGGGATGCCGTCCTCAGCGCCGCCGCGGGCTTGGGCTATGACGTGCCGGGGGCCACGCTGACGCCCCACCTTGTCGCGATCATGACCCCCGAGCTGTCGAACCCCTCGTTCGCGGCCTTCGCTGAGGCCGTCGATTCCCTCCTGGCCACTGCCAACCAACCGAGCGTGATGTGCCCCGCTGGGCCGGCTGGAACCAGCGAGGCCGATTATCTTGAGATGCTCACCGGGGTCGACCTCGCCGGTGTGATCACTGTCTCGGGGATACCGGCCGACGTGGCGAGCCCCAACGATCCCTACCACCGGATGATCGACTCGGGCGTGCCTGTGGTATTCATCAACGGCTTCAGCGACGACCTCGAGGCTGCCTTCTACTCCACTTCGGACGCCGAAGGGGTCAGGGCCGCGGTCGAGCATCTCCGGGCACTCGGCCACGAACGCATCGGATTGACCATCGGCCCTCGCCGCTACATCCCGGCCACCCGGAAGGAGTCGGCGTTCCTGGCCAGCGGCTTCACCGGCTCGGACGTCGAATCCACAGTGTTCACTGTCGAAGGAGGCCAGCTGGCGGCCTCTCGCCTGTTGGATTCCGGCCACACCGCGCTGGTGTGCGGCTCCGACCTGATGGCCCTCGGGGCGATCCGGGCGGTCCGCGCCCGCGGCCTCGAGGTGCCCCGCGACGTGTCGGTAGTCGGCTATGACGACAGCCCGATGATGGCGTTCACCGACCCCGCGTTGACCACGATCCGGCAGCCGGTGCGCGCCATCGCCCGCGCCGCGGTCGACGCCCTACTGCGGGCCCGCGATGGCGGCGCCCTCGACCCAGCCGAAGTCCTCTTCCACCCCGACCTCATCATCCGACGCTCGACAGGACCAACCCAGTGACGACTACCCAATGGTGGCGCGACGCCGTCATTTACCAGATCTACCCCCGCTCATTCGCCGATGCCAACGGCGACGCCTACGGCGATCTGGCCGGCATCATCAGCCGACTCGACTACCTCGTCGAACTCGGCGTCGATGCGGTGTGGCTGAGCCCGTTCTACCTCTCCCCCATGGCCGACGCGGGCTATGACGTCGCCGACTACGAGACTATCGACCCGCTGTTCGGCTCCAACGCCGAGGCCGAGGCGCTCATCGAGCGAGCCCACGAGCTCGG
Organism: Arachnia sp.; assembly: GCA_047972985.1. Lineage (GTDB taxonomy): Bacteria > Actinomycetota > Actinomycetes > Propionibacteriales > Propionibacteriaceae > Arachnia. The sequence continues at coordinate 28,272 of JBKEBG010000104.1, read as the reverse complement.
CCTGAAGGTGATCATCGATTTGGTCCCCAACCACACCTCGGATCAGCACCGCTGGTTCCAGGCCGCGATCGCCGCCGAGCCTGGCAGCCCCGAGCGTGAGATGTATCTGTTCCGTGACGGCACAGGACCCGACGGCACCCAGCCCCCCAACAACTGGAAATCGGTCTTCGGTGGCAATGGCTGGACCCGGCTGCGCCGGCCCGATGGATCGCCGGAGCAGTGGTACCTACACATCTTCGACGTCCACCAGCCAGATCTCAACTGGGAAAGCGAACGCGTCCGGGAGGCATTCGACGCCGTGCTGCGGCACTGGCTCGACCGTGGCGTCGACGGGTTCCGCGTCGACGTCGCCCATTCGCTGGTCAAAGCAGCGGGCCTGCCCGACGAGCCCGCCGCCACTCAGCTGATGGAGGGACAGCTCGGCCCGCAGTGGAATCAGCCGGGGGTCCACGACGTGTACCGCCGGTGGCGTGAGGTGCTGGATACCTATGACGGCGACCGGGCGCTGGTGGCCGAGGCCTGGGTGCCGGACCCGGCCGAGCTGGCCAAATACGTGCGCCCGGACGAGATGAACCAGGCATTCAACTTCGATTTCCTGACCGTCGGCTGGGACGCGGCGCGCTACCGCGAGGTGATCGATACCACCATGGCGGCCAACGCTGCCGTGGGCGCGCCCACCACCTGGGTCTTGAGCAACCACGACGTGGTGCGCCACAGGTCCCGGCTCGGCCGGGCCACGCCCAACGACATCGACGGCTATGGCGCCGAGGACCCCCAGGCCGACGACGTGCTGGGCCTGGCGCGGGCCAGGGCTGCGACGCTGTTGATGCTCGCACTGCCCGGTTCGGCGTACCTGTACCAGGGCGAGGAACTCGGGCTGCCCGAGCACGGGGCGGTGCCCGACGACCTGCGCCAAGACCCGGTGTGGTTCCGCAGCCAGCACACCCGTAAGGGCCGCGACGGCTGCCGTATCCCGCTACCGTGGGCGGCAGACGAACCGGGGCTTGGATTCTCCCCCACCGGGGCGACCTGGCTGCCGCAGCCTGAAAGCTATCGTGCGCTTTCGGTCGACCGCCAACAAGGCGTCACCGGATCCACGTGGGAGCTGTACCACCAGGCGCTGCGGCTGCGGCGCGAGCACGACCTCGGCCAGGGATCAGTAGCCTGGCAACCATCGGATCCGGCCGTGCTCAGCTTCGACAACGGCAGCGTGCGCGTGATCGTCAACCTCGGCGCCTCACCAGTGTCGCTGCCAGCAGGGCACAGCATCGCCCTGGCCAGCAGCGACATCGATGGGACAGTGCCGCCCAACGCGGCGGTGTGGTTGACCCGGTGAGCCGCCGCTGACGGCGCTCGGCACGCGGCGAGGCTTCCAGACGCGCCCAGGGCGCGTCTGGACCAACCAAGCCAGGCCCGGCCGCCGCGCCAGCGGCGAGTCGACCCCTGTGATGCCTGCAGTACTCCCCGGTCAGGTTCGGCCGGGGCAGCGTCTGGGTGATGGCAGTGGCCACGCCTCGGCGTGGGCCCCGGTGACTCAGACCCCCGCCAGCGCCGTGGGGAGCGGGGAGGCCCAGGCGTGCCGGAGCTCGTCGAGGGGCAGCTGGGCCAGCCCCACCAGCTCGGCCTGTGGGCCGGAGGTGACCTCCCCGATCCGGGCCACTTCGACTCCGTGGTCAGCGGCGAGTCGCTCGAAACCGGGCATCTGAGCCCCCGGAAGCGAGACCAGGGCGCGGGCACCGCTTTCGGCGAAGAGCTGCACCGTGGGATCGCCCTCGGGGAGGGTGACGGCGAAGCCACGATTGAGCCGGAATGCGCTCTCGGCCAATGCCGCGGCCAGGCCGCCCTCGGAAAGGTCATGCGCACTCGATAGGAGCCCCGCCATGGCTGCCTGGCGCAGCAGTGCCGCGAGTGACTTTTCCGCGGCAATATCGACCACCGGGGGCATGCCGCCGAGGTGCCCGTCGTGGCAGGCGGCCTCCCAGATCGATCCGGACAGCTCCTCGCGGGTGGTCCCCAGCAGCAGGATCTGGTCCCCCGGATGGGTGAAGCCGCTCTTGACCCGGTGGGCGACATCGTCGAAAACCCCCATCACTCCCACCGTCGGGGTCGGCAGGATCGGCGTCGCCCCGGTCTGGTTGTAAAAGCTCACATTGCCACCGGTCACGGGGGTGCCGAGCTCGGCGCAGGCGTCCACCAGGCCCAGGATCGCCTCGACGAAGCTCCACATCACCTCGGGATCCTCTGGGGAACCAAAATTGAGGCAGTCGGTCACCGCCACGGGTTCAGCACCGGAACAGCCGACATTGCGGTAGGCCTCCAGCAGCGAGTGCTGCGCCCCCAGATACGGGTTGAGCTTGGTGAAACGCGAGTTGGCGTCCATGGCCAGGGCAATGCCCAGCCCAGTCTCCTCGTCGATGCGCAGCACCCCGGCGTCGTCGGGCTGCGCCGAGACTGTGTTGCCGCGCACGTAGCGGTCGTACTGGTCGCTCACCCATGACTTGTCCGCCACGTTGCCGTGGGCCATGACCGCCAGCCAGGCGCGGCTCAGTCCCGCCGGCGAATTATCACGCGGCAGGTCCTCCGCCCGGTCCGCGTTGAGGGCGTCGATCCACGCTGCCCGGTGGAACTGTCGTTCGTAGACAGGCCCCTCATGGGCGACAGTGCGGGGGTCGACGTCGACGATTGTCTCGCCGTGCCAGGTGATGATGAGCCGGTCGCCGTCGGTGACCTCGCCCACCACAGTGGCCAGCACGTCCCACTTGCGGCAGATCGTCAGGAAGGCTTCGACATTCTCGGGAGTCACCACGGCCATCATGCGTTCCTGGGATTCGCTCATGAGGATCTCCTCAGGGGCGAGGCTCGGGTCGCGCAGCGGCACCAGGTTGAGATCGACGATCATGCCGCCGTCACCGGCCGAGGCGAGCTCGGAGGTGGCACAGGACAGTCCGGCGGCGCCGAAGTCCTGGATTCCGGCGACGATCCCGGCCGCGAACAGCTCGAGAGTGCACTCGATGAGAAGCTTCTCCATGAATGGGTCGCCCACTTGGACGCTTGGCCGCTTGGCCGGGCCGGTCTCGTCGAAGGTCTCCGAGGCCAGGATCGAGGCGCCGCCGATCCCGTCGCCGCCGGTGGCCGCGCCGAACATGATGACCTTGTTCCCGGCCCCGGACGCGCGGGCGAAGTGCAGGTCCTCATGCCGCAGAACCCCCACACACAACGCGTTGACCAGCGGGTTCCCCAGGTAGGACGCGTCGAATTGGACTTCACCGCCAACATTGGGCAGCCCCAGGCAGTTGCCATAGCCGCCCACCCCGGCCACAACTCCGGGCAGCACCCGGTGGGTATCGGGCGCATCGAGCGGGCCGAAACGAAGCGAATCCATGACACCGATGGGCCGTGCCCCCATCGCCAGGATGTCGCGGACGATGCCGCCGACGCCGGTGGCGGCCCCTTGGTAGGGCTCCACATACGAGGGATGGTTGTGGCTCTCGGCCTTGAAGGTCACGGCGTAGCCCTGGCCGATGTCGACGACTCCGGCGTTGTCCCCGATCCCGGCCAGCAGCGGCCCGCGCGGGGTCGTTTGGGCCAGTGCGCCGAAGCGGCGCAGGTGGACCTTCGACGACTTATAGGAGCAATGCTCGGACCACATCACCGAGTACATCGCCAGCTCCGCGGAGGTGGGGCGGCGCCCCAGTAGCTCACGAATCCGGGCGTACTCGTCGTCCTTGACACCCAGGGCCGCATACGGCTGTTCGAGCTCGGGGGTATTGATCGCGTTGTCAACCGTGTCTGCCACGGCGCCAATCTACCGCGAACCTGCCAAAATCAGGTGCCATGACCCTCGCCGTGGCGGCCACGGCGTCGACGGTGGTGCAGATCGCTGGTGAGGCTCGCGGCCACCACTAGCAGCACCAGCGGGATCGCGAACCACACCACCACGGAAGTGAATCCGGCCAGTGCGTCGTGTTCAGTGGCCGCCAGCACCAGATAGGTCAGGTACGCGGCGTAGAGCGCCAGGAACAGCGCCCCCTCCCAGCGCACTATCCGCATGCCGGTGAACGCGAGGAAGCCGAACACGACGGTGATGGCCAGCATGAGCGGAATATCCAGCGCCACCGCGGCGGGAGCCACTGGAATGGAGCCACCGACCAGCGACGGCAGGCCGAGGACCAGTCCTATGTTCGCGATATTCGAGCCCACGACGTTGCCCACAGCGATATCCACCTGGCGTTGCCGCACCGCCACGACGGTGACGGCCAGCTCGGGCAAGGAGGTGCCGATCGCAACGATGGTCAAACCGACGATGAGCCCCGACAAGCCCAGTGCCGTGGCTATCCGCACCGCACCGGTGACCAGCAGCTGAGCCCCGCCGACCAGCGCGACGACGCCCCCGACGATCAGCAGCACAATCTGCCACAGCGGGCGCATCCCGACCGCCTCGATGGGGTGATCGACCTTGGCTTTGCGGGCAAAGAACACCGTCGCGACGGTGAGAACTATGTAGAGACCCAGCAGGATCGCCCCATCGATGCGGCCGAGGCCACCGTCGAGGCTGAACAGCAACAGCAGCGCACCGAAGCCCACCATGATGGGAAGGTCCTTGCGCACCAGTTGGCGCTCGACCGATAGCGGCACCACCACGGCGCCCACCCCCAGCACCAGCAGCAGATTGGCGATATTGCTGCCGACGACGTTGCCCACAGCAAGATCGGGTGCTCCGGCGAGCACCGATCCGGTGGTGACGGCGAGTTCAGGGGCGCTGGTGGCCAGCGAGACCACCGTCAGACCGACGACCAAGGCTGACACGTCGAAACGTCGTGCCAGGCTGCTGGCGCCGCGCACGAGAGCCTCGCCTCCAGCGACCAGGAGCACCAGCCCCGCCACGATGAATCCGACGCTCAGGAGCACAGCATCAGTGTAAGGCACCGCGCGAAATGCCCAGCCAACCGGCCCTACCGCTGGGATTTCGGGTGCGGCGGCGGGGAGCTAGCGCTGGATGAAGCTCAGCACCGAAGCGAAGAAGCGCCGCCCGTCGAGCGAGGGGCTGGTGAGGTCCTCCACGTTGTGTTCGGGGTGCGGCATCAGGCCCACGACGTTGCCCTTGGCATTGGTGATCCCGGCGATGTCGTGCGCCGAGCCATTCGGGTTGTCCAGGTAGCGGAACACCACCTGGTTGTTGTCTTCGAGCCGCTGGAGAGTCTGCGGTGATGCCTGGTAGTTGCCCTCGCCGTTTTTTAACACGATGGTGATCTCGTCGCCGGTCCGGAAGCCACAGGTCCAGGTGGTGTCGATGGTCTCGACGCGGAGCCGCTCGTCGCGGCACACGAAGCGGCGCTGTTGGTTACGGATCATCGCTCCCTCAAGCAGGTGCGCCTCGCACAGCAGCTGGAAGCCGTTGCAGATCCCCAGCACCGGCATGCCCCGGTTCGCGGCATCGATGACCAGATCCATGATGGGGCTGAAGCGGGCGATCGCGCCGCACCGCAGATAGTCACCGTAGGAGAAGCCGCCGGGCAGCACAACGGCATCCACGCCCTCGAGCGAATCCGACGCGTGCCACAGCGGCACCGCTTCGGCTCCCGAGAGCCGCACCGCCCGCAGTGCGTCGGCATCATCGAGTGAGCCGGGGAATGTGACGACCCCGATCCGTGGCATCAGTCGGCCACCACTTCGAAGGACTCGATGACTGTGTTGGCGAGCAGTTCCGCGGCCGCCCGCTCGATCTCGGCCAGCACCTCGGGCGTCACATCGCCGTCGACTGTGATCTCGAACCGCTTACCCTGCCGCACCGACAGTCCCTGGAAACCGAGCCGCTGCAGCGCTCCGGTGACGGCCTTGCCCTGGGGGTCCAGGATCTCGGGCTTCGGCATGACATTCACAACGACCTGTGGCATGGGCATATGGTATCCCGAAGGCCGCACTGCAAGCCCCACGACAGACGGGGCCGCGGCGATGCTTACACTCCTGCCATGGTGCAACCTGGGGTGGTACGAAGACCCGGAGAATCCCGGCCACCCACGGTACTGGGACGCAGACTCGTGGGCCCCCAGCCAGCCGGCCCGCCGGAGCAATTCGGGCTGGGTCATCGGCGGCATCGTCGCTGTGGTGGCGGTGGTAGCGATCGCCGTCATGGTGTTCATTCCCGACTCTGCGGATCCGCAGCCGACCAGTGAGCCTCAGGTCACCGGGAGCCAATGGGACGAATTGCCTGCGCCCTCGTCGTCTCCCCCGCCCACCAGCCCCGGCCTGGAGTCAGCCGGATCGAGCCTGGCGTGTCCCAGCCTCACCGCCACCCCGGCGGCTGCCGCGCCCAGCGGCACGCTGGCCGGCGGTGGCCTCGCGGTTCAACTTCCGGCTGGCTGGAACCCGGGTTTCGCCGTGTCACGGGTGTTGACCGATACCTCCAGCGCCCACGTAGCTGTGCAGGAGACCTCCTGGTACAACTTCATCGAGGTGGGCCAGGCGACGGCTGAGCTAACCGATCCACCGGCCACTGCCCGGCAGGTCCTCGAATGCCATCTCACCTCGGGGTTGTTCACCGGCGTGGAGAACCACGAAATCCTCAGCTCGGGGCAGATCACCGTCGACGGCCAAGACGCGTGGTATATCCGGGCCCACGCCACGAACTCCCGTGCGCCCGGCGGCGGGGCCGTCTACGACGTGATTGTGCTGTCTGCCGGTGGCGACGGCCTGGCCGTGTATTGGGCGGGTGCTGTCGACGCGGCTCGGCGGCCATCGCCGACCTGGACCAGGCGCGGGACACACTCAGCCTCGGGTGAGCTGCAGCGGCGCCCCCACCAGGCGCTGATATGCCTCAAGGTAGCGCCGCCGGGTGGCCTCGACGATCTCGACAGGCAGGGCGGGTGGCGGCTGCTCGCCGCGCGGATCCCAGCCGGAATCGTGGGCGAGCCAGTCACGCACGAACTGCTTGTCGAAGCTCGGCTGTGTCTGCCCCGGGACCCAGCCCTGGGCGTCCCAGAATCGGGAGGAATCGGGGGTGAGTACTTCGTCGGCCAGGACGATGGTGCCGTCGCTGCGGTGGCCGAACTCGAATTTTGTGTCGGCCAGGATGATGCCTCGATCCAGCGCGGTCTGGGCGGCAGCAGCGTAGATGGCGAGGGTCAGGTCACGCAGCCTGGTCGCGAGTTCGGTGCCATGACGCCCCGCGATAGTGGCGAAGTCGACGTTCTGATCGTGCTCACCGACGTCGGCCTTGATCGCGGGAGTGAAGATTGGTTCGGGCAGGCGGTCACCGTCGCGCAGCCCGGCCGGGAGCGCCACGCCGCACACGGTGCGGGTGCGCTGGTATTCGGCCCAGCCGGAACCGGTCAGGTAGCCGCGGGCGACACACTCCACGGCGATCATCTCCAGCGGCTCGGCGACGATGGCCCGTCCCGCCACCGGGGCTGGCACTTTGCTGCTCACCACGTGGTTGTCGAGGACGCCTGCCAGCTTATCGAACCACCACAGCGATAGCTGGGTCAGCACTGTGCCCTTGTCCGGGATAGGGGTCTCGAGGACATGGTCGAAGGCCGAGATGGCGTCGGTGGCGACCATCAGCAGGTCTCCGGAGGGCAGATCGTAGAGCTCCCGCACCTTTCCAGCATGGCGCAGCGGCAGGCCCAGGGTCGCGGCGTAGGTGGCACTCACAACACGTCGCCGGGGGTGTAGGCGGCGGCCTCGGGGTGCCCGGCCACGACACCGGCGATCCGCTCGGCCACGGCTGCCACTTGAGCCCCGGCGGTGCCGGCGAGGTCGAGTGGCTGCGCGATGCAGGCGTCGAGCTGGGCCCGGCTCAGGCCCAATCGTTGGTCGGCGGCGAGCCTGTCGAGCAGGTCATTGTGCCCCAGGCCCTGACGCAGTTCGAGCGCGACGGCCACAGCGTGTTCCTTAATGGCCTCGTGCGCGGTTTCGCGTCCGGTCCCGGCCCGCACCGCCGCCATGAGGATCTTGGTGGTGGTCAGGAATGGCAGATAGCGAGCGAGTTCGGCCTCAATGACGGCGGGAAACGCCCCGAAGTCGTCGAGCACAGTGAGGAGTGTTTCGTAGAGTCCGTCGGCCGCGTAGAAGGCGTCGGGCAGCGCGACTCGGCGCACCACCGAGCATGAGACGTCGCCCTCGTTCCACTGGTCCCCGGCGAGCTCGCCCAGCATCGAGGCGTAACCACGCAGGATCACCGCGAGCCCGTTGACGCGTTCGCAGCTGCGGGTGTTCATCTTGTGCGGCATCGCCGAGCTACCGACCTGCCCCTCCTTGAATCCCTCGGTCACCAGTTCGTGCCCGGCCATGAGCCGGATCGAGGTCGCGAGGTTGCTGGGGGCGGCGGCGGCCTGCGCAAGTGCCGTGGCGACGTCGAAATCGACCGAACGCGGATAGACCTGCCCGGTGGAGGTGAAGACCTCGGAGAAGCCGAGTTCGGTGGCGATGCGCCGCTCCAGCTCGGCCAGGGCCGCTGGATCGCCGAGGAGATCGAGCATGTCCTGCGCGGTGCCGACGGGTCCCTTGATGCCGCGGGCCGGGTAGCGCGCGATCAGCTCATCGACGCGGCGGTAGGCAACCAGCAGCTCGTCGGCAACGGTGGCGAAGCGTTTGCCGAGTGTGGTGACCTGCGCGGCAACGTTGTGGGAACGCCCGGCGATGGGCTGGACAGCGTGGCGGACCGCCAGATCGGCCAGGCGGCGCAGCGCGGCAACCATCCGGTCCCGAATCACCCGCAGTGAGGCGAGCACCTGATATTGCTCGATGTTCTCGGTGAGATCGCGGGAGGTCATGCCCTTGTGAACGTGTTCATACCCGGCGAGGTCGTTGAACTCCTCGATGCGGGCCTTGACGTCGTGGCGGGTGATCCGCTCGCGTGAGGCGATGGAATCGAGATTGACATCATTGATGACTGCCTCGTAGGCAGCCAGCACCCGGGTGGGTTCGTCGCCGATGTCGAGGCCGAGTTCGATCTGGGCGCGTAGCACCGCCAGCCATAGGCGCCGCTCGGCGATGATCTTTGCCTCGGGCGCCCAGATGCGCACAACGTCGTCGGAGGCGTATCGCTGCGCCAGCACATTGGGAACCGTCATGTGCCAAGCCTAGTGGCCCGGCGCGCCCTCCCGGCGCCACTGGCGAGGCATCCGGGTGGCTGGCGCTGCGGAATATTCGACCGAAAGTTTGTGTTTCAACCACTACCGCGTCGGGTCCCGTCGGTGCGCACCCGCACCGCACTCAAAGCCCCGCGTGGCGATCTTCGACCGAAAGGACCCCATGACCTCCGCCCAGCAGCATTCCCCGGTCATCCAGACCCTCGCGCTGGAGGGCCCATGGCCCGGTGCCGACCCGTTTCTGTTCACCGCGCACCACGTCGATACGTACCCGGCCGGTGACGCCCAGATGGCACCCCAGGCCGACCTGACGGGGAGAAACCTGGGCCAGGACTTCTCTGGCACCCACGGGTGGAGCATGTACCACGGCCAGACTGTGCCCGGGTTCCCCGCGCACCCGCACCGTGGATTTGAGACAATCACCCTCGTCGAGGAGGGGCTGGTCGACCACACGGATTCCGCGGGGGCCCAGGCACGGTACGGGCTGGGCGATACCCAGTGGCTCACCGCGGGTTCGGGGATCTCCCACTGCGAAATGTTCCCCCTCGTGGCGCAGGATCGGCCAAATCCGCTTCACTTGTTCCAGATCTGGCTGAACCTCCCGCCTGCGGCAAAGTCCGCCGATCCGTACTTCACCATCTTGTGGGCCGAGGAGACCCCGGTGGTCGAGGTGAGCGACGCCGCCGGGCGCACGAGCCGGGTGAAGGCCCTCGCCGGTGAGTTCGCCGGGCAGACGCCCCCGCCCCCGCCGCCGTCGTCGTGGGCAGCTCAGCCGGACAACCACGTCGCGATCTGGCACGCCGACCTCACCCCCGGAGCCGAGCTCACCCTCCCGCCCGCCGACCCCGCAGTGAACCGCACTCTCTACGTCTACGACGGCACCCTCACCCTGGCCGGCCAGGGCTTCACCACTGCAGCCGTCGTCGTGGACCCGGCCCAGGAGCTCATGGTCAGCGCGGGTGCCGAACGCGTGCGTTTCCTGCTGTTGCAGGGCCGCCCCATCGGCGCTCCGGTGGTCCAGCACGGCCCATTCGTCGGCAACACCCGCGCGGATCTCGCAGCGGCCTTTGATGACTACCAGGCCGGCCGGTTCGGACAATGGAGGCTCCCGGTCAACGACCCGGTGCATCCGCGGGAGCAGGCTCGCTTCGCCCGCTATTCCGACGGCACCCGGCGTGTGCCGCCGGCCTGAGGCTTGCTGGGACGCCAGGCTGGCGGCCGGTTTGCGATGGCTGAGTACTTTGGGGATATGACATCGGTCCCATCCGCGGCTACTGGTCGTTATTCCCGTCTCGTGCTGTTATTCGCCTCGATCGGGGGTATGCTCGGCTGGCTCGTGTTCGTGGTCCCAGCCCAATGGGTCTCCGACCCGGACTTTCCGAATGCACCGAACTACGTCCCGCTCCTGGGATACCCGGCGATCCTGCTGGCGGTAGGCACCATGACCGCACTACTTGCCTGGCTGACTCGCCCCGGCACCTGGTGGAGCGTCACGGCCGTCCTGGTGGGCGCGGCACAAATCATCGGATGGGTTCCCATGACCCAGCCAGACGTGCTGATGGTCGACCTCTTGGATGCCGACGGAAATCTGATGGGCTACCCCGTGGAGACCGAACCCTCGTGGGGCCTGGCGCTGCTGCTGCTGGGCAGCGCGTGCCTGATCTTTGCCGGCATCCAGTCCTGGTCATCGCGTCGGCTCACCGGATGAGGCCCAGGGGCACGTCGGACCGTCAGATTCCTACCGGCTGAACACAGTCCGCTCCGGCGTCTGCAGCGGCGAGGCCGCCGAAGCGACCCTCACCCCGACCCTGCAGAAAAGGCTGGGCGATAGCTCACACACACGCCGACACGCCGCGCTCGTGGCCCCAGCCGCACTTCTTCAGCAACTTCTCCGGGAGCCGGGGGTGGCTGCGGCATGCCCAGTTCATAGTCCGTCGTCGGGCACCTCGGCCGATTCCAGATCGGGCCGGACTCGCTGATACGACGGGGCCCTGAGCCGCAGCTCCCGCGAGAGTCCCATGGCGGCAATGTCGATGACCACGAGGGGCTCGACCCAGTTGGCGCCGGCGAGGTCCTCCTGCGGCACGGGAGTGATGAAAGGGTTGGTGCTGGTGGCCAGCATCTCTAGCACGCCCTGCAAAGACTCACCGGCCAGACCGGCAAGGCCGGAACCGACCTTGCCTCGGAAGGCCAGACCATGGCCGCGCGGCACCCCGACGTAGACCGAGCCCAGCTTGGCGGGCCGGTCGGTTTCGCCATGCCAGCCGCCGATGACGTAGCTGCCCAGGTGCCGGTGCGGAAACTTCAGCCAGGCCTCGCTGCGGGCCCCGGGCACGTAGGAACTGTCGCGGAGTTTGCTGACCACCCCCTCGAGCCCCTGCGCACGCGTGGCCTCGTGGAGCCCAGGGCCGTCGTCGTAGGTGGGCGGAGTCTGCCATCTGGCTCCGGAGAGCTCCAGTGACTCGAGCAACTCCCGGCGCTGCCGCCAGGCCAGGCCGGTGACGTCGATGCCGCCTAGGCGCAGCACGTCGAACAGCAACACAGTCACCGGGGTGTGGGTGGCCGCCTGCGCGGCGCGCCACTGCGAGCCGATGTTCATCCGGTCAGCGATAGCGGCGAAGCTGGGGATCGCGTTCTCGAAGACCACAATCTCCCCATCGAGCACAGTTTCGGGCGGCACTTGGGAGCCAAGCCCCTGCAGCTCGGGATAGGTGAGCGTGACCTCGTTGCCCCGCCGACTCAGGATCCGCACCTGCCCGGCCGCCACGTCGACCAGCGCGCGGACCCCGTCCCACTTGACCTCATGTACCCATTGGTCACCGGTGGGTATCCGGGAACCCCGGGCGGCGAGCATCGGCAGCATGGGGACAAGTGTGGCAGGCCATCACCGGGCGCCGCGCTACGGCCCGAAGCGCACAATTGTTGCATAAGATAACGGTTCTCATTACAGTACAGCCAGGATTATCCACAACCTCACCGGCCCCGGGAGGCGGCCCTGAAAGTGCGCAACTCGCTCCGCGCCCTCAAGCGCGTCCCCGGCGCCCAGGTCGTGCATCGCCGCGGCAGGGTGTTCGTCATCAACAAGAAGAACCCAAGGATGAAGGCACGCCAGGGATGAGAGCCGCCACCCCCACCCGGGTTCCGGTCATTCTCATCAGCGGCGTCGACGAAGAGGCCATCGCGGCCGCCACCATCGGGCTGCAATGGGACCTGCCCAACGCAGCGGTCGTGCACCACGAGATCGATCCCGAACGGGAATTGCTCGTGCGCACGATCTCCGACGCCACCGGGATGATCGAGCACACAGAGGTAGACATCGAGCACGCCTGCACTGACTGTGCGATCCGCGAAGGCGTGATCCCCACGCTGGAACGGCTCGCCGCCACCGGAAACTGGGAATCGTTGATCGCTCAGCTACCGGTCACCGCTGAGACCACCCAGGTCTGCCGGGTGCTGGGCATGGACCCCCACGAGCATCCGCGGCTGCGCGTGGCCGCATCCGTCGTCGCCCTGCACGCCGAGAACATCCTGCCTGACCTGCAAGGCGATGACCTGTTGGTCGAACGCGAACTTCCGGTACGAGAAGACGATCGGCGCGGGGTGGCCGAGACCGCCTCCGCCATGGTCGAGTATGCCGACCTCATCATCGCCCTGGGTGACCTCGCTAGCATCGACCGCGAGCTGCTGCTGACCCTGGCCCAGCCCGATGTGCGGATCGCCGACGCCGAGGCATCACTCGACCCACGCGAACTCGAGGCCGGCATTCACCGCTACGACCACCTCGAGGACTGGGTACAGGTGGTCCGCCGCGACCCGCTACCCACCCACAACCACGAGCAGACCTGGGTGCTTGACTTCGCCTCGGACCGTCCATTCCACCCCGACCGGCTGCGGCACAACATCCAGATCATCGCCGGCGGCGCCAGCCGCTCCCGGGGCTGCTTCTGGCTGCCCAGCCGCCCCAGCCAGATCTGCCAATGGGACGGCGCCGGCGGGATGCTGAGCATCGGCTACGGCGACAACTGGGATGGTCACCCCCAACTGACCCGCATCGTTGTCGTCGGCACCGACGACACCCGCTCGGCACTCAAAGCCGCGCTCAACGACTCCCTGCTCACCGACGCCGAGATCCAGGCGCGGGGGCGCTACTGGGAGGTGGGATCCGACGGCTTCGAACGCTGGCTCGGTCCCATCCGCAGCCTCAACCTGAAAGCAAGCTGATGGCAGTTCCTAAACGACGCACCTCGCGCAGCAACACCCGTCACCGCCGGGCCACCTGGAAGGCACAACCTGTAGACCTCGTCGAGGTCAAGGTCAATGGGACCATCCAGCGGGTTCCCAGGCGCTTGGTGCGCGCCGCGCACCGCGGCCTGCTCAACGACTAAGAATCCGCCCACGAAGAAAGCGACACATGAACACATCTGAACTGGCGGCCGCAGTTGCCTACTCGACGGGCCTGTCCACGGCCGCTGCTTCCGAGGCAGTCAAGACAACTTTCGAGATCATCGCCACCCAGCTGACGGCTGGTGAGCAGATCAACGTGGCAGGATTCGGCAGCTTTGAGTCACGCGTGCGCAGCGCCCGCACCGGCCTCAACCCACAGACCCGGGAACCCATCGACATTCCCGCCGCCAAGGTTCCGGCGTTCCGCGCCGCGGCCGGGCTGAAACGCCGCATCCGCGACGACGACTAGCCTCTGGGTCAGCGACGGCCACCGTTGAGCACGGCAACCTGCTCAGCGGTGGCCTCGGCATGTACTGGCAGCGTGCCGATCCCGATAATCGTGAGGAAGACGCAGGTGTAGCGATCGTCGATCTCGACGTGGACGCGCTGGGCATCGACCCGCACAGTTGCCGAGTACCCACTAGCCGAGGCGTATCGGTTGGCTTCGACGATGGCAGCCTGCCCGGCCAGCCCGATGTGCCCCTCCCCAGTAAAGTCGGCGGCCTGCCCTCCGGCACGCGCCGCCTGGGCCGCCACCTGTCGGGCCTCCTGCTCCGCGGCCGCATGTCCCGCGAAATCGATACCCAGCCCGATCAACACGATGAACGCCACCAGCGCCAGCGAAGTCCACACCGCGAGCGCACCTCGCTCGTCGTGGCGACCCGGAATGCGCATGGGGCCATCCTCCCGCAGCAGCGGGTCACCTCACTGGGTGCCATCCACAGGGGCGGGTTCCTGTCGCCGCGCAGTCCAGGTGATGCCGATCGACGCCGCTATCACCAGCACTATTGCCAGCCACTCACCACGGCCGAGCCGCTCGCCGATCAGCAGATAGCCATACATGGCGGCCACCGCCGGTTCGACGGCAAGCAGCACCCCGAAGATCCGCGCGGGCAAGAGCCGCAGCGCGTGCATCTCCAGCCCGTAGGTCACCACGCTCGACAGCAGCGCGACCAGCATTATCCACCCCAGGATCGATGAATCGGCCGCGAGCGCCGCGGTGGCGCGCAGCAGCCCCAGCGGGGCTATCAGCAGCGCCCCGATGGCCATCGCGATCGCCAGTCCGCCCACCCCCGGCACCCGGGATCCCACCCGCTGGGACGACACGATGTAGGCCGCCCAGAATCCCCCGGCCAAGAGCGCGAACAACAGCCCGACGAGGTCGAGGCCGCCGCGCAGCGACTGTAGGCCGAGGACCAGGGCGCCGGCCACCGCCAGGCCCACCCACACGGAATCGGACCGGCGTCGGGTAAGGCTCATCGACAACACGAGCGGGCCCATCAGCTCCGCGGCCACTGCCACGCCGAGCGGGATCCGTTCCAGCGACATGTAGAACGACCAGTTCATTCCCGCCAGGCTCGCCCCCAGCGCTATCACCGGCAGCCAGACCCGCCGATCCCAGCGTCGCACCCGCGGCCGGGCGATGATCACGAGCACGGCGGCGGCGATGGCCAGCCTGGCGAAGGTGAGCCCGGCCGGGTCGATCCGATCCAGGATCGCCTTGCTGACCGCGCTGCCGAGTTGCACCGATGAGATGGCGGCCAGTGTCAGCACCGTCCCCACCCACTGACCACGCACCCACCCATCATGGCGGGTCCCGGGTCAGCGTGTGAGGCCGGCCCCCGGTCGCGTTCCGCCTCGGCCGGCGGCCGGGGTGCGGTCAGCCGATGGGTACCAGCGAACCGGCAAGGTAGGGCTTGTGGTCTGGGTTGGTCACGGCGAATCGGAGCTTGCCGTCGTCGGCGGTCTCGGCCCCGAACCAGGCGCGCCCAGGCAATGCTATGGGCTTGGTGAACTGCACCCGCACCCGATAGGCCTCCGGGAGCGCCCCGGCGAAGGCGGCCAAGGCCCGCGCGTGCGTCCACATGCCGTGGATGATCGGCCGCGCGAACCCGAACGGCCTGGCCGTCAGCGGGTGAAGATGGATGGGATTCACATCCCCTGAGACGGCTGCGTAGCGTCGGCCCAGGTCGGCGGCCAGGACCCACTGCTGCGCGGCCACCACGTCGGCGACCGGCTCCCGCTCGGTGGCCACGGGCTCACCGGCCAGCTCCGCCGCGGTGGAAAGGTAGGTGCTCACGCCCCGCCACACCAGCTCGTCGCCCGCGTGGATCTCGCCCACCATGTCGAAGGTGACGCCCTTGCGGTGGGGGCGCGGGTGCTGCGCATGCACCCCCAGCCGGAGCCGCTGCGTCAGACTGACGGGCCGGTGCAGGGTCATCTCGTTGGTGACGTGCACTATGCCGGCCAGTGGGAACGGGAAATCGCTGCTGGCCATGAGGTGCGCCTGCAGGGGGAAGGTCAGGACATGGAGGAATGTCGCCGGTACCCGGTCGCTGAGCGAAAAGCCGCAGACCCGGTCGTAGGCCGCGAGCCGTTCGGGTGTGATGGCCATATCAGCCACGACGACGCTGCGCTGCGGTACCCCCTCGGCGGGGCTGGGACGCCGGCCGGGGAGCAACGCCTTCCCGATCAGTGGGCCGAGACTCGGGAGCTCCTTGAGTACTGTGATCTCGCGTGCCATCACGCACCCACCAGATTCTGCCCGCACACGCGGATGACTTGGCCGTCGACACCGCTGGAGGCGGGTCCGCATAGGTAGGCGAGGGTCTCTGCAACGTCCACGGGATTGCCGCCTTGCTGCAACGAGTTGGTGCGTTGGAAGATCTCGCGCTGTACGAAGGGGATGGCGTCGGTCATCTCGGTGCGGATGAAGCCCGGCGCCACCGCATTACAGGTGATCGGGCGCTGGAACAGTTCGTCGCGCAGGGCGCGCACCAGGCCCGCCACGCCAGCTTTGGAGGCCGCGTAGTTGGTCTGGCCCTTGTTACCGGCGATGCCCGAGGTGGAGGCGATCCCCGTGATCCGGGCCTCGGGCGCGAGGCCGCCGGGGATGTCGTTGCCGAGTAGATAGTCGTTGATCCGGATCTCGGCGGCCAGATTGACCTCGAGCACCGAGGCCCAGCGCTTCTCGTCCAGGTTGGCCAGGAGCCTGTCGCGGGTGATGCCCGCGTTGTGGACCAGCGCCCAGATCCGGGCATCGGCACCGTGCACGTTCGCGACGTGGGCGGCGATGCGCGCCCCGGCGTCGGGGGCGGTGATGTCGAGCTGTAGCGCCGACCCGCTCACCTGGTTGGCCGTCTCGGCCAGCCCCTGGCCGGCCGCCGGGATGTCGACCGCCACCACTGCGGCCCCGTCGCGGGCGAAGATCCGGGCTATGGCGGCCCCGATGCCCCGGGCCGCCCCGGTGACGACTACCACGCGTCCCTCGAAGGGGCGATCGGTGAGGGGGTGCGGGGCCTTCTGCGCCCCGACTCCCCAGCTCTGGCCGCTCACGAAGGCCGAGCGTCCCTCCAGCAGGAAGCTCAGCGTGGAGGCGAGATCGGCCGGTGCCGCGGCCTGGCGCACATAGACCAGATTCGATGTTGCCCCGCCCGGGAGCTCCTTCGCCACGGTGCGGTTGATGCCATCGATGGCCTGCGCCACCGCCTTGGCTTCGAGACCCTCGACATCGACGGCGTCGGTGGCGAGGATGATGACGCGTCCCGAGTTCTCGATGCGGCGCATCACCGGCCGCAGCACCTGACGCACCAATTCAAGCTGGGCGATCTCACGGACCAAGGTGGCGTCGATGATCAGGGCTCCGGGCCGGTCATCGTAGCGGGGCGGCACTTCGCGCCCCTCGTCATCGGTGCTGCGCTGTTCGGCTAGGTCGAGCAGCGCAGGAGAGGCCGTCACGCCGAGCCCCCGCAGCGTCGCTGCGGCAAGGTCGGCCTCCAGCAACGAGCTCAGCAGGATGGATCCGCTGGGGCCGCGGCGTCCGCGGCGCAGCAGTGGGGCGTCGGCGAGTCCGGCCTGACGGGCCAGGGCCCGGGCTGGCGGGGTTCGGTAGAGGGCTTCGAGGATGTCCATCAGCAGGCCTCCAGAATCGCGACGATGCCCTGGCCGCCCGCGGCACAGATGGAGATCAGGCCGCGGGAGCCGGGCCCCTTGGCGGCAAGTTGCTTGGCCAGCGATGCCACTATCCGACCGCCGGTGGCGGCGAAGGGGTGCCCGGCGGCCAAGGACGAGCCGTTGACGTTGAGCTTGGCTCGGTCTACGGCCCCGAGGTTCGCGGACTCCAGCGACTTGCAGGTCGCGAGCACTGTGCTGGCGAAGGCTTCATGGAACTCGTAGAGGTCGAAATCGTCCAGGGTCAGCGAGTTGCGCTGCAGGATCGCGGGGATCGCCCGGGTGGGCGCCAGCAGCAGATCCTCGCTTCCGGTGACGTAGTCGGCGGCGGACACCTGGGCGTCGACGACCCGGGCCAGCCGAGGCCAGTTGCGCTGCGCGGCGTAGTCCTCGTCGGCGAGCAGGACCAGCGCCGCGCCGTCGGTGAGTGCCGTGGAGTTGCCCGCTGTCATGGTGGCCCCCTCGCCCCGCCCGAAAACGGGGGTGAGTGAGGCGAGCTTGTCCAGCGAGGTATCGGGGCGCAGTATTGCATCGCGCACCACCCCCAGATAGGGAGTCACGAGGTCGTCGAAGAACCCCTCACCCCAGGCGCGAGCAAGGTTGCGGTGGCTGTCGAGGGCAAGCTGATCTTGTTCTTGGCGCCCGATCTGCCATCTGGTGGTGGTGATGGCCTGCGATTCACCCATGCTCAGTCCGGTGCGGGGCTCGTTGATGCCCGGGGGGACCGGGGCGAGATCGGCCGGGGCCAGGCCCACGAACGCTCTGAGGCGATCGGGCAGGCTCCGGGCGCAGCTTGCCTTGAGCAGGGCCGCGCGTAGTCTCTCCGACACGACGATGGGGGCGTCCGAGGCCGAATCGACTCCCCCGGCGATCCCGACGCGGGCCTGGCCGAGGTTGATCTTGTTGCTGAGGTAGACCACTGATTCCAATCCGGTGGCGCATGCCTGCTGCAGGTCGCACGCGG
Organism: Arachnia sp.; assembly: GCA_047972985.1. Taxonomy (GTDB): domain Bacteria; phylum Actinomycetota; class Actinomycetes; order Propionibacteriales; family Propionibacteriaceae; genus Arachnia. The sequence goes on along the minus strand of JBKEBG010000104.1, from coordinate 9,825 downwards.
GGGTGCGCGGTGACAGGGCCGAGCCGAGCACTGCTTCGCGGGTGAGGTTGAAATCGCGGCTGTGCTTGAGCACAGCACCGGCGACGACCTCGTCGACGGCCGAGCCAGCGAGCCCGAATCGGGCGACGAGCCCGTCGATTGCCGCGGTGAGTAAATCTTGTGCGGAGGCCGACGCGTAGGTTCCGCCGGCCTTCACGAAGGGGGTGCGGTTGCCGCCAACAATCACGGCCGAGCTGGATGTCATCTTCGGTGGGTCCTCTCCACGACGAGTGGTCACCGACCACCCTACACCAGTAGCAACTACTGTGAGTATCGCGTACTCTGGGTTTCGTGAACACCATCGCGACGGACGGCAGGACCACCCGCTGGGAGGAGCACAACGCGAATCGGCGCCGCGAACTCGTCCAGGAGACGCTGCGGGCGATTCGTCGCCGTGGCGCCGGGATCGGCATGGACGAATTGGCCACCGAGGCGGGGACCTCCAAGACTGTGTTCTACCGACATTTCGGAGACCGCGCCGGGGTCTACCACGCAGTGTGCGAGGCGGTCCACGACTTCATCCTGCGCAACCTTCCCCTCGACGAGGACATCGATCCGGCCGGCTTGGTGCGCCAACTGGCCGATTCCTACCTGGCGCTGGTGGAGCGCGACCCGGAGATTTACCAGTTCGTCCTCAACCGCCCCTCGGGCGTCATCGACGATCCGGTGGTCGGTATCACCACCCGCATCGGCAATGCGGTTTCCGAGGCAATGGGCAGCTGGCTGCGCCGCGAGGGGCTGGATGATTCCCCGGCCAATACCTGGGGCCATGGGGTCGTCGGATTCGTCTATGCCGTGGCCGATCGGTGGATCATCACCCGGCTGCGCCGCCCCCGGGCCGATGTCGTCGCGTTCATCGCCCAGCTGTTCGACCCGGCATTTTCCTCCCAGACAAGGAGTCAACGATGACAATGACGCACGAACGACCCAACACCAGCCTGCGCCACAGCCGCGCCACCGGCGAGGCCCTGCGCCGCGAGCTCGACGGCGCCTTCCACGATCGCAAGGAACAGTGGCGCCACGAAATCACCGCCGCCGATGTGGTGCGTGATCCGGCCCTGACGATGGACCAGGCCCGCGACTGGACGCTATTCCATACGATCGATCTCGCCCAGCGCCATTTCGTCACCGCGGGCTTCCCCGACGAGGTCGGCGGAAACGGCAGCCAGGCGGATTCAGTGGCAGACTTCGAGATGATGGCGATGGGTGATCTATCGCTGACCATCAAGTCCGGCGTGCAGCACGGCCTGTTCGGCGGCGCCATCGTCAACCTGGGCACCCGGGCCCACCACATCGAGTTCCTCCCCGAGGTGATCTCGGTGAGGCTGCCCGGCTGCTTCGCCATGACCGAACTGGGACACGGGTCCGATGTGCAAAGCATCGAGACAACCATCACATATCTGCCCGACAGCGACGAGTACGAGGTGCACTCGGCCACCGAGCTGGCAACCAAGGCATATATCGGCAACGCCGGGCGCGACGGGCGCATGGCCGTGGTCTTCGGCCAGCTCTGGGTCGCCAGCGAGCATCAAGGTGTCCACGCGATCCTGGTGCCCATCCGCGACGAAACCGGCGGCGATCTCCCTGGTGTCACCACCGGCGATCAGGGACACAAGGGCGGTTTACTGGGCGTGGACAACGGCACGATCCGCTTCGAGCACGTCCGGGTACCGCGCCGGATGCTGCTCGACCGCTACGGCGGCGTCGACGGCGATGGCTCGTACCGCTCCCCGATCACGAGCAAGAACGCCCGCTTCTTCACCATGCTCGGCACTCTGGTGCGCGGCCGGGTGTGCGTGGGCGGCGGTGCTGCCTCAGCTACCCGCAAGGCGCTTTCGATCGCCACCCGCTACGCAAGCACCCGCCGGCAATTCCGTCAGCCCGGTCTGGGCGAGGAGATCCCCCTGCTGGATTACCAGGCCCACCAGCGCAAGATCCTGCCCAATATCGCCAGGGCCTATGCCTATGGTTTCGCCCAAAACGAGCTCGCCCGGCAGATGCAGCACGTCTACGACCTCACCGAGCCCGACGTCGAGGCCTCCCGTGAACTCGAGACCCGGGCCGCAGGCATGAAGGCGGTGCAAACCGGATGGGCAAATGACACTATCCAGCTGATGCGCGAGGCATGCGGCGGGGCCGGGTTCATGAGTGAGAACGGCATCACGTTGCTGCGCATGGACGCTGACGTGTTCGCAACCTTCGAGGGCGATAACACAGTGCTGTTGCAGCTGGTGGCCAAGGCCCTGCTGCTGAACTACAAGTCCACCTGGGGCGACATGGATCTGATCGGCACCGCGCAGGCCACAGCACGACTGCTCGGCTCGACGGTCATGGAACGCACCACTGCCCGATCGCTGATCGACCGGCTCGTGACCATCGCCAAGACAAAGCCCGAATCCGAGCAACTCCTGGCCCGCGGCTGGCACATCGAGATGTTCGAGTACCGGGAGCGGCACACGGTGGAATCGCTGGCCCAGCGGATGCGCGCCTCAAGCAAGTCCAGCAACCAGGCCAGCGCCATCAACCAGACCCAGGGCCACATGCTTGCCGCGGCACGCGCCCACGTCGACCGGGTGGTGTTGGAGGCATTCATCCAGGCCATCGCAGACTGCGAGGACGATTACATAGCCTCGCTGCTGACCGAGGTATGCGATCTGTACGTGCTGGCCACGATCGAGAAGAATCGCGCGTGGTTCCTGGAGCACGAAGGCTTCGACCCGCGGCGAAGCAAGGCGATCACGGCCGCGGTCAACGACATATGCGCCCACCTTCGCCCCCGCGCGCTCAATCTGGTCGACGGCCTTGGCGTCCCGGAGGGCTGGCTCAACTCGACCATCGCACAGGCGGCGGATTGAACCGGGCCGAGACCTTCGGCACAGGTTGCCCTGACGCCCCGAGCCCCTGCTCGGGCACGGCCCTATTCGAATTCCACCCCAAGCTCATAGAGGTCCCCCCGGTACAGCGACCGGGTCGACTCCACCATGACTCCCGAGTCGTTTCTGCCCAGCGCGTGGGCTTCGAGGCAGGGTGTGCGCTGGCTGATCTGGAGCAGTTCAGCTTCCTCGGAGTCAGGAGTGCGGGCTCGGACTCGAAAGCTTGCCCGAGTGACCACAGTGGCGTACTTGTCCCGCAAGGTCTCATATAAGGATCCCGTCAGGTCGCTACCGAGGAGCTCCGGAAACTGGGCCGCCACAAAGGACGCCCGCTCGATGGCCAATGGGGTTCCATCGCCCAACCGCAGCCGGTTCACCCGCAGGACGTACTGACCCTCCGCCAATCCCAAGGCCGATCTCTCGGATGACTCAGCAGCCTCGATCGCGGCCGAGAGAAGGCGCGCGCTCGGCACCCTGCCTTGGGCACGCATCGTCTGACTGAATGACTGATTGGTCATCGTCTTGGTCACGGTGGGTTGGGCCACAAAGGTGCCGCGCCCCTGGACAGCATGGATCCGTCCACCATCACTAAGGAACTGCAGCGCCCGTCTCACAGTCATTGCCGAGACCCCATAACGCTGGCTGAGGGCCCGCTCGGTCGGAAGGCGATCACCCGGCTCCGAGTTGTCAATGATCTCGCCGAGTGCGGCCACTATCAACTCGTACTTCTTCATTCCGATACTCCTCTGGGGCAACCAGATCACCCTGGACCACAGCACAGTCTAACGACAGGCCTTGTGAGTGGCACAATATTGCCCTAGGGTAGTGTCAGAACTACAGGGCATATCTCAGCGTTGAGCCCTGCTCATCAACCAACTGGAGGCACACGTGCGGCGCTACTCACCAACCAGCAGAGCAAGCATCGGAGCCCTGACGCTCGCGACGGCTCTTGGCCTCGCGGCATGCGGCACCAACGGCTCTGACCCCCAGGCCTCAGGCGGCCAGGAGAGCATCACAGTCCTCATGGAGGACATCTCCTATACCGACAACATCGAATCACTCTTGCCAGACTTTGAAGCAAAGACCGGTATCACCGTCACCATCGAGACGGTCCCCTACTCGGACATGTCGGCCAAGATCTTGCAGGAGTTCTCTCAGCAGTCGGACTACTTCGACGCGGTCTTCACCGACAACGTCTACGGTTCCGGCTACTTCGACGCCTCATATATTGAGGACCTCACGCCCTTCGCCGCTGCCGAGTCCAGCTACGCGTCGTTGGACGACTACTACGAGCCCTATCTCGCGCCGATGACGACGCCGGAGGGTGCCGTCTACGGGCTACCGGTCTACGGCGAGAGCACTTTCCTGATGTACCGCACGGATCTATTTGAGGAATACGGCCTTAAGGTCCCAGAGACGACGGACGAGCTCATGGCAGCCGCGAAGACCATCACGGAAAACAGCAACGGCGACGTCGCGGGAATCACTTTGCGGGGCGCTCCAGGCATCCAGTCGGTCTACCCGTGGGCGGGCCTGCTGCGCTCCTTCGGCGGCGACTTCTACAATGCCGACGGCACCATCGGGATCGATAGCCCGGAAGCAATTGAGGCTACCGAGTACTGGGCGAGCCTGTTAAGAGACTACGGCCCGCCCGGGGCGGCCAACTTCGATTGGGAGCAGAATCGAATCGCCTTTACCCAAGGTAAAGCGGCAATGACCATTGATGCCACGGCCAACGGCCCATTCAATGAGGACCCAGAATCATCCACGATCGCCGGCAAGGTCGGATATGCACCCGTACCCTACGCCGAGGGGGTCGACCCGGGCACCAATACCGACAACTCCCTCAATGTCCACGCCCTCTACATGAGTGCATTCTCCACACACCAGGAGGCCACCTGGCAATTCATGAGCTGGGCAACCAGCCAAGAGGTACAAGACAACGCAGTCAAGACCACCGAGGCAGTGGGCGCCACTAATCAGGAGGTCCTGGAAGGCGAGGCGTATGCCGAGAAGTACGGCCCGTTCCAGGATGCAGTCATGGAACAGCTCGCGACAGGCAACGTCAACTATTTGCCTTCCGGCCAAGACGCCAACGTCATCATCGTCGAGACCGGCCAAGCCCTGTCGAATGTGCTCTCGGGTCAGCAATCGGCCGAGGAAGCCATGAGCATCGCGGCCGACAAGATCAATCCGCAACTCAGCGACGGCTAAGCCAGTGTCGCAGACGCTTCGCCGGACCGAGAGACCACGACTGTCTCGGTCCCGGCGGACTGCCCTAGGTCTCGCGGCACCAGCTGGGGTGGTGATCATCCCCTTCCTCGCGATAGTGATCATCAGCGGTGTCTGGCTATCCCTGACTGGTGAGAATCTCCTCAAGCCGGAGACTGCCGGCAACTTCGTCGGCTTAGAGAACTTCACCCGGGCATTGACTGATCCCACCCTGGCGCAGTCGGTGATCGTCACTGTCACCTACGTGGCGCTCGGCGTCGGCATCGAGATGGCCTTAGGCATCGCGATCGCGCTGCTGATGCGCCGGGACTTCTTGGGCAGAGGTCTCGTCCGGGCGCTCGTCCTCATCCCGATGGTTCTCACGCCCGTCGTGGCCGGGCTCACTTGGCGGCTACTGATGGACCCGACGTCCGGGACGATCAACTGGCTGTTGGGCAGCCTGGGGCTCGGCGACAGCCATGCCTTCTTATCCAACCCGTCCACGGCCCTGTTCGCGGTGATAGTGGTGGAGGTCTGGCAGAACACCCCCTACGTCATCATCATCGTGTTGGCGGGGCTTGAGTCGCTCGACCCGGCCCCGCTCGAGGCCGCCCAGATCGACGGCGCCACCGGGTGGCGCAACTTGATTCACGTAGTACTCCCAATGATTCGTCCGGTCATCGCCATCGTCGTGCTTCTCAGAATCATCGATGCGGTCAAGACGTTCGCTCTCATCCAGACGATGACCCGAGGCGGCCCCGGCACGTCCACCCTCGCTATCAGCAACTACGTTTACCGCACCGGATTCGAGGTCTTCGACATCGGATACTCATCCGCGCTGGGACTGGTGACTTCCCTTGCACTCGTGGTGATCATCTTCCCGTTCGCGCGGCGAATGATGGGCCTGAGCGGAAAGAGTGATTCATGACCAGAGCAAGCACACTAGTACGGCCGGCGATTGTCTATCTCTTTCTTTTCGTTTGGCTTCAGCCAATCGTTTGGCTGGTCAGCACGTCACTCAAGTCGGACGTGGACGCCTTCAGCGCCGCACCAGTGCTGTTCTTCGAGTCCCAATGGGGCAACTATGTGCAGGCATGGATCTCTGGAGGAATGGCCCAATCGATGGTCAACAGCGGCGTCGTGGCCGTTGCCAGCTCGGCCATTGGGATCGCGTGCGGGCTGCCGCTGGCCTATCTCATCACTCAGGTGTGGCCGCCGGAGTCTCGCGCCTCCCGCAGAGTGACTGTCTTCGTCCTGCTCCTGACGACAGTGCCGCCTGTTCTGGGCCTCACTCCCCTGTTCCGGGCATTCATGGCGGCCGGTCTCAACCGTTCACTGCTGGCCATCGGCGCTGTCCACACCTACTACGCCATCCTGCTCGCGGTACTGATATTCAGGTCTTTCCTGGAGAACTTTTCCAGAGAGATCCGGGAATCAGGACTGATCGATGGTTGCGGCGAGTGGAGCGCCCTGACCAGGTGCGTAATGCCAAGCATGATTGGCCCGTCACTGGCAGTGCTGGTGCTCGCCCTGATCCAGTCGTGGAATGAATACCTCTACGCTTTGGTACTCACGGGCGGCAATGCACAAACTGTGCCGGTTCGTGTCTCGAGTTTCCTGAGTTTCATGGGAACCAACTGGGCCAACCTGACCGCGGCGGGGGTCATCGGCACCATCCCCATCGTCATCTTTGCGATCCTCGCGCGCAAACAGCTCGCCAGGGGCCTGACCTATGGCGGGGTGAAGTAGCCACTATGAAACGTGAAAGGAATCCAATGGAGCCACTGCGAACAGCTGTCATCGGCATGGGGGCAATCGGAATCGAGCATGCCGAGATCTATCAATCCATCGCAGAGGCCGATCTGGTTGCGGTTGTTGATGCGCAGGAAAGCACCGCAGCAATGATGGGGCAACGCTTCGGTGTTCCGGCATGGACGTCGCTGGCAGCCCTCCTCGAGTCCGGGATCCAGCTCGATGCTGCCAGCCTGTGCACCCCCGACGATCGCCACTTCCCTGAGGCCATGGCCCTCATTGAGGCACGCCTGCACCTGCTGATCGAGAAGCCCATCGCCACCAGATTCGACGAAGCACGCGCCCTCACCCAGGCCGCTGATGCGGCCACCACGGTGACGATGCCCGGGCACACCCTGCGCTTTGAGCCGCGTTACTACACCCTGGCTCAGGCCTACCGCGGCGGCGCTCTCGGGGAGCTGGTGCACGGGTACCTTCGTCGCAATAACCGCAGCGAGGTTGCCGCCCGGGCCAATGGCAGGGTCAACGTGTCGTGGTTCCTGGGCATCCACGACATTGATGCCCTGTTGTGGGTGACTGGCCTGGACGTCGTCGAGGTTCAGGCAATGGCGACCAACACCCCCGACGCTTCACAGCGCCAGTGCGCCGCGGTGATCGCGAACCTCAGGCTCAACAACGGCAACGTCGTGCAGCTTGAATCCGCCTGGGCGCTGCCCGGCTCCTATCCCACGGACCTGGATTCAGTGTTCAGGATCGTCGGAACCAGGGGCGAAGCCAACGTCGAGACCTTTGAATCGGGCATGAGGATCACCGGTGAGCGCTTCAGCTACCCCATGACGGCGGGCGCCGCCCTCTACGGCAGGACGGCCGGCGCCTTGCACGAGGAGATCTCGTGCTTCGTGCGGGCCTGCCATCACGGCGCTGAGCCCCCGGTGACGATGGCTCAGGCGGCACAGGCGGTCCGGGTCGTCTGCGCCATTGACCAAGCCGTCATCACAGGAGCCGCGGTGCGCGTGGAGGACGTTCGGTGATCAGCTCCAGGCTACCGCTGGGCCGCGATGACTCACTCGGCCTTGAGGCGGCCCGCGGCAAGCTCATCATCAGTTGCCAGGCCTATCCCGGCGAGCCCATGAATGATCGCTACGTCATGACGCGGGTGGCACTCGCAGCCGAACGCGGCGGAGCCGCCGCCATCCGTGCGCAAGGTGTGGCCGATGTGAGCTCCATCGCGCAGGCCGTCTCAGTCCCGGTGATCGGGCTGTGGAAGGAGGGGGTGGGCGATGTATTCATCACCCCGACCCTGAACCATGCCTTGGCGATCGTGAGCGCCGGGGCAACAGTGGTGGCGATGGACGGGACCCGCAGGAAGCGGCCCGACGGGCTCAGCCTGAGCACCACGATCACGCGGCTCAAGCAGCACAGCCGCGTCGAGGTGATGGCTGATTGCGGCTCACTGGCCGATGCTCAGGCCTCCGAAGCTGCCGGAGCGGACTACCTCGGGACCACACTGGCTGGATACACCGGCGAGCGTCCGCGCACCGAGGGCCCGGACCTGGAGCTCGTGGCACAGATCGCGACGTCGTGCTCGCTGCCCGTCGTCGCCGAAGGCAGGTTCCGCACCGCGGCCGAGGTGCGGGCCGCCCTCGATATGGGGGCATTTTCGGTGTGCGTCGGAACCGCAATCACCCACCCACAGCGGCTCACGGAGCGGATGATCCGTGAGGTGGTGCGCAGCTCATGAGCACAGCTCGACGCAGCCTGATCTGTCTCGATGCGGGCCAAAGCAGCATCCGGGGTCAGCTGTGGCACCACGGGGCAATGGTTGCCGAGGCGTTGTGGCCAGGCCTGGACGGTGACAGGCCGGTGGTGACGCAGCTGATCGGCCCTGCCGCTCAGCTGGCTCAGCAAGCGCCCCCCGGCGGATGGGTTCTGACCGCTGGTGTTTCCGGCCTCCACCCCGCTGACAAGGTCTCCTCGTTGGCAGCGCCTCTGCTCCCCCTGGGAGTGTGCGGGGTGCGGCTGGCTCACGACTCAGTGGCCAACTACGTCGGCGTCCTCGGCTCAGCCGACGGCACCGTCGTCGCCTGCGGCACGGGAGCCGTGACGATCGCAGTGGGGCCCAGGCTGGCCCGGGTCGACGGCTGGGGGCACCTGCTCGGCGATAGCGGTTCTGCCTACTGGATCGGGCGGTCCGGACTCGAGCTGGCCCTGCGCGCATTCGACGGCCGCGCCCCAGCCACAGCGTTGACTCGCGTCATCCACGACCACGGACAACCCATGGACCGCCTCTACCTCGAACTCCAGGCCGACCCGGATCGGGTGCGCCGGATCGCATCCTGGGCACCACACGTGACCCGCCTGGCAGCACAGGATGAGGGCTGCCGCCGGATCGTGAACCAGGCCGCCAGGCTCCTTGCCGAATCAGCGGCAGCCGCGTCCGGACGCGCCGGGCTCGCGCTCGACCCGCAAGGAGAGGGTGCCTGGCCGATCGGCGCGGTGGGGAAGGTATTCGACAGCGAATTCCTCTACCACGAGTTCGTCGCTCACATCCGGTCGCTGCGTCCGGTAAGTGAGGTCCGGCGGGCCAGCGAAGCGGGGCTCCGGGGAGCGCAGCTGCTCCCAGATCTCCCGGACAGTTCTCCACTGCGGCACACCATTGCCGTGTGGCCCGATGCCGGACCAGAGTAAACCCCGGTTGTTCGCCCCACCGGAGACCCCGGGCAAACTGCCACCGATCCCGATGTGAGCAGTTGGGCTCACCGGTTCACTGCTGGGTATCGACCATCACCAGGGACAGGTGGCACGGCTCGACAGCCACCAGCGCGTGCGAGTCGCCGGGAGCCAGGTAGACCACGTCACCGGGGGCCATCCTGGTGGTCGTGCCACCGACGGTGAAATCAAGTGCGCCGCTGAGCAGCGTCACCACCACCGCGCGGGGGCTGGTGTGCTC
>JBKEBG010000082.1:0-21628 GCA_047972985.1 Arachnia sp. | reverse complement strand
GGGGTCAGCGTCGAGGGGCCCCTCAGCATCGGACGTTCCAAGCTACGGGTGGAATCCGGCAGTCTCACCGTCAATCTCACCCGGGGGGCCAACGTGACGATCCGGGCGGAGGCGAGGCTGGGCCGGGTCACGTGGCCCGGGGACACTGACCACGTCGACGAGGTGACAGTGGGCAACGGGTCAGCGCGCCTAGACGTGTCAGTCGTCATGGGATTGGCAACTATCAAGGTGGAGGACTGACATGCCTCGAGTGCATCACGCCCCGGCCGACTGCCCGGTGTGCGGCGCCGATCTCATAGTCACCCGCAAGGGCTGCCTGAGCTGCGGCAGCGAACTGGTGGGAGAATTCCACAGCTGCGCCTATTGCACCCTCGACGCTGCGGATCTTGAGCTGCTTCGGGTGTTCCTGGCCTCGCGGGGTAACCTCCGCGAGGTGGAGAAGCACCTGGGTGTTTCCTACCCGACGGCGCGTTCCAGGTTCGACGCGATGCTCGCCAAGATCGGCATCACGCCCGACGGCGCGGCATCCGAGCCCAGCCCCAGCGCCGAAGAAACACCGCCGGCGCGAGATCAGATCTTGGCGCGGGTAGCGGCGGGGGAGCTGTCCTCCGAGGCGGCCGCCGCCCTCCTGGCCAGGCTCTAGCTTTCGACCGTGAGGATCCGTACCGAAATCGTCTTGCCGTTGGGAGCCTCGTAGCTGACATCCTCACCGACGCGGTGCCCGAGGATGGCCGCGCCCATGGGCGACTGCGGCGAGACCGCCTGATCCACCGAGCTATCGGTGCCGAGGATCTCGCGGGAACCGAGCACGAAGGTCTCGGTGTCGTCGGTGTCCCCTTCGAATGCGATGGTGACGACCTTGCCGGCTGTAGCCTCGTCGGGCTCGCCGCTGATCTCACCCACCTGCGCGTTGCGGATCAGCTGCTCCAACTGGCGGATCCTGCCCTCCATCTGGCCCTGCTCCTCGCGCGCGGCGTGATACCCGCCGTTTTCGCTCAGATCGCCCTCATCGCGGGCCGCGGCGATGCGGGCGGTTACTTCGGCGCGCCCCTGCGTCTTCAGATCGTCCAACTCAGCGACGAGCGTGTCATACGCCTCTTGGGTGAGCCAGACAGTATCGGAGGTCAGTTCGGGCATCGGCTGATTCTATCAGCTGCCTATGATCCGGCAGTCGGTGACACTCAGCGAGGTAGCTTCCTTGACTGTTTTCACCTCGATCGTGACCACGGTGAGTTCCTTCTCGCCCGGCGGAACCTCGAGGGTCATTTCCCCGACACGCTCGAAGCTGACGGCCTGGGCGTAGACGAAACACTCGGCCGCTTGGGACGGATCGCTGCGCTGGATGACTATCTCGGCGCTGGTGGCCTCGGGCGATGTGACATCGAAGGACCGCACCATCGCGGCCACGGGGGGATTTGAATTCACGATCCCGGCCCACACCACTATCGCGACCGCCGCAAGCAGGACCACCCCCGCCAGGATCGCCACGCCGCGGTCCCCGGCACGTCGATTCGGGTAGCGACGCTCGATCCGGGCCTTGTCTTGGGGGGTGAGACTCACGCCCCCATTGTGCCCGCCCGGCCCGGCCGGGTTGAAGCGGGCCACGATGCTCGCCACGATAGGGACCATGACCACACCCCGACTGCGCCTGCTGCACGTGCATGCGCATCCCGACGACGAGTCGAGCAAGGGCGCCGCGACCACAGCGCGCTACGTCGCTGAGGGTGTGGAAGTAATGGTGGCCACCTGCACCGGCGGCGAGCGTGGCGACATCCTCAACCCCAAGCTCGCCAACGACCCGGCCATCGTGGACAACATCCCCATCGTGCGTCGCGCCGAGATGGCCAGGGCGCGGGAGATCCTAGGCATCGAACAGACCTGGCTGGGTTTCATCGACTCGGGCTTCCCGGAGGGGGACCCGCCGCCCGCGCTGCCCGAGGGATGTTTCGGGCTGGAGGACCCCGCAGTTGCCGCCGGGCGATTGGTGAAGGTGCTGCGGGAGTTTCGGCCCCATGTCGTGACCACCTACGACGAGCACGGTGGCTATCCCCACCCCGATCACGTGCAATGTCACAACATCACCATCGAGGCATTTCGAGCCGCGGCCGACCCAGCGGCCTGGCCGGAACACGGGCCGGCTTGGCAGGCAGCCAAGCTGTACTATCACATGAGCTTTCACAGAGCCCGGTTCGCGGCGCTGGAGGCAACCATGCACGAGCACGGGCTGACGCCGCCGTTCAATGCCCCCGCCACCGACGACGATCCGTACGCGGACGGCCGCATCACCACCCTCGTGCCCTGCTCGGAGTTCTTCGAGGTCCGCGACGAGGCGCTGCGGGCCCACGCGACGCAGATCGACCCGGACGGGCCCTGGTTCGCGGTTCCGTTGCAGATTCAGAAACTCGGCTGGCCCACCGAGGACTATCAGCTTGTGGTCTCGAAGGTGCCGACGTTGCTTCCCGAGAACGACCTTTTCGCCGGCCTGCGCGAGCCGGTGGTCTTCGACTACGACATCTGAGCGCGACGCTGGTCGCGCCCGTGCTGCCACCACGCCGCGAAAATGCCGCCGATGGCGCCGCCGAGATGGCCTTGCCATGACACACCCGGCAGCCCGGGAAGCACCCCCATCAAAAGCCCGCCGTAGAGGAGAAAGACCACGATGGCCACGCCGATCTGGCCGAGGCTCCGGGTGAAGAAGCCGCGGACGAGCAGATACGTGAGATAGCCGAAAATTACCCCCGACACACCAGCGGTGACCGAGGCCGGCGGCGAGATCAGCCACACCAGGCCGCCGGAGCTGGCCGCGGTGATCAGCGTGGTGACCACCCAGCGCGCCGCGCCAGCGACGAAGATGATGGTTCCCAGCACCAGGAAGGGGATTGAGTTGCTGATCAGATGCCCCCAGCCGAAATGAAGCCAGGGCGCGAGCGCGATATTGCCGATGGAGTCGATATCGCGAGGGTGGATGCCCAGCGGGTCGAGGCTGTTACCGGTCAGCTGATCGAATGCCTCCAGCGCCCACATCAGCGCCAGCATCGCGCCCACGACGAGCACGGCCTTGGAAATGGTCGGCGTCGGGCGGATGGTGGTGCCAGTGCTCATCTTTCCAGTGTGCCAGCCTTCCTTGGTGGGCCTTCGAGGCGGCGGTTTTCTACAGGTGTGCTTGGGGCGCGGGTGGTGACCTGGGTCTACGGCAAGATCGTGAATGTGAACTCGCATCGAACGCTGATTCTGGTAGGAATTCTTGCGCTCGTGGCTGGGTGTTCGGGGTCGCCTGAGGCGCCGAGCCCGTTTCCGGCGCATACCAGCCCCTGGGAGGCTCCCAGCAGTACCCATTCGGTTTCGCCGGAGGCATCGGCGGCAGTGTCTGACGGGATGGTTTTTCCCGAGGCGCCCGAAGGGGAGGAGCCGGCCACGGCGGCTATCCGGGAAGGACTCGAAGGGTACTGGCGGGCGTGGTATGCCCACATGAGTGCCCCGACGGTCACGGATTTTACCGATGTGGTGGCCGCTACCACGCCCACCGGGGACGCGCGCAACGGTGTGTTTCTCACGCTTGAGGGGCTCAAGGAGCGGGGAGTCAAGATTGAAGGGGCCTATGAGCTGCGCGACGTGGAGATCAACCCTGCGACCACAGGAGAGGATGGAGCTTCGGCCGCTCTTGTCACCTATTGCGCCGATAGCAGCGGCATCGTTGTTGTAGCCGATGCCCCTCAGGCGCAACCGACGCTCACACCCACCCCCACGCTGGAGGAGCAGATGTGGCTGTCGCAGCACCCGAACGGCAAGTGGGTCGCGGACACGATCACAAACCAGCGGGCCGCATGCTGAGGCCGGTGGGGCTGCTGGCGGTGATTTCGTTGCTGGTGATCAGCGCTCCAGCCGCCCCATCCGCCGCCGACGTGAACTGCACGACGGAAAACCGACTTGAGGGAACCTGCCAGGTCGCCATCACTGTCACGGAAGCTAGCTCGGCCTCCGAATCTGCGGGAACATCGTCCCACCCACGGGAGTGCCATTATCAGGGCCGGAAGATGCCGTGTACCAGCGCTGGGAGTGAGTGGGTGAACGGCTTCGGAGCGTGGTGCCAAACCGTGGAGCCGCCGCCGCCGAAGTCGGATCCGGTGTGGGAAGGCCATGAGGACGGTTCGATCCAGCGGTGCACGAGACTGATCGGTGTTGGAATCCCGGATCCGGGGATGAGCTTCTACAGATGGGTGCCAGAGTCGGTGGCAGCGCCGCCCGACCCTGAGGTGTTGGCCCATCGGGCCGTGGAGCAATTGGATCTGCGTGCTATCGGGTTGGGGGTGTTCCCGCCGACCGCGGAGGAGTCGCCAGACTCGGAGCCGATCGTGGGATGGCAGTTGTGGATGTGGGCCAAGGACCCCTCGCCCAGCACCGTGGGTCCGATATCGACCAGCGTCTCGGAGGCGGGTTTCACGGTCGCCGCCACCGCCACGTTGTCCGGGGTGGACTGGGACATGGGTAACGGGGACGTTGTGCACTGCGGGGTGGGGACCAAACGGGTCGTCGGCCCGGCCGGGGTGCCGAACCGGAAATCGCCGACCTGCGGGTATATGTATGAGCAGCAGGGGATCTACACGGTGACCGCGACGTCGCGCTGGAGCGTGGCGTGGTCGGGGATCGGCCAGGCTGGCGTCATCGAACTCGATTTATCGGCATCGGGGACGATGGAGGTGGGCGAAGTGCAGGTAGTCAACGTATACGACCCCTGAGCCGAGCCCGGCCCCGGCCTCAGAAGTAGACAGCGATGGGGCAATCGGGGCCGTCGATCACCCTCACTGGGGTATGGAAGACGCGGGTGAGCGTCTCGTCGGTCATGATGGCTGCCGGTGGGCCGGACTCGACGATGACACCGCAGTTCATCGCCAGTATGTGGTCGGCGTATCTGGCCGCGAAGTTGATGTCGTGGAGCACCACGACGATCGTGCGGCCAAGCTCGTCGCAGGCCCGGCGCAGCTGGCGCATCATCTGCACCGAGTGCTGCATGTCAAGATTGTTCAGGGGCTCGTCGAGCAGCAGGTACTCGGTGTTTTGGGCCAGCACCATCGCGACATAGGCCCGTTGCCGCTGCCCACCGGAGAGCTGATCGAGGTAGCGGTGCTGCAGATCGGTCAGATCGAGGAAATCGATCGCCTCGTCGATGTGGTGCAGATCATCGGTGGTCAGCCGCCCTTGGCTGAAGGGGAATCGCCCAAACCCGACGAGCTCGCGAACCGTCAGACGAGTGACGAAGTGGTTCTCCTGCCGCAGTATCGATAGCTGCTGGGCGATGGTCCGCGGCGGCGTGGTGACCACGTCGTGACCGGCAACGCTGATCCGTCCCTGGTCGATGGGCAATAGGCGGCCGATCATCGTGAGGACGGTTGATTTCCCGGCGCCGTTCGGGCCGACCAACGCGGTGATGCCTCCGGCCGGGATATCGACGGTGACCGGCCCGATCTGGACCTCGGCAGAGTAGGTCTTCTCGACGCTGTCGAGGCTGATCACAGCCGCCCCTTCCGGAGAATGTGGATCAAGAACACGCTGCCCCCGATGAGTTCGATGATGATCGTGACCAGCCCCTGGGCGTAGAACACGTGGCGCAACACGAAATAGGCGAGCGCGAGAATGGCGAAGCCGCTGAGGAATGCCAGTGGCAGAATCCGGCGGTGATCGTAGCTGTCGGCACGTTGATAGGCAAGGGTTGCGGTGAGGAAACCCAGGAACGTCATCGGCCCGACCAATGCCGTGGTCATTGCCATCAGGATCGATACCAACAACAACACCTGGCGAACCTCGCGTTTGTGGTCCAGGCCCAGGTTCGTTGCTGTCTCGCGGCCCAGCGCCAGCACGTTGAGACGGCGGGCTCGCCACCACAGCGCCCCCGCCGCCAGCAGGCTGATCGGTACTGCGAAGGGCAGATAGGCGGCCTCGGCATTGGACAGGTTCCCGAACAGCCGTGCGGTGAGGATGTCGAATTCGCTCGGGGTCAGGAGCCGCTGCATGAATGATGACACCGAGGCCAGCCCGCCGCCGAGGATGACCCCCACCAGGAGCATCACATGCATGCTGGCCAAGCGCCCGGACAGCAGCCAGCCATAGAGAATCGAGGCCACCCCCACCATCGCCGCAGCCTGCAGCAGAAACTGCGCGGGGCCGGTGACAGCTGTGATCCCCGCCGCACCGAGCAGGAATACCGCGCCCGTCTGGATCGCCACGTACAGCGCCTCGAAGCCCATGATTGAAGGGGTGATGATCCGGTTGGCGGTCGCGGTCTGGAATGCCACAGTGGCGAAGGCGTGGCATAGAGCTACCACTGCTATGACGGCGACGCTGGTGGCTCGCATCCGCGCGATGGTCCAAAACCCGGCGGAGCCGACTGGCATCGGGTTGTCATAGGCCAGGATGCCCACCATTGAACCGGCCGCGACGATGCCCAGTGCCGCCACGACCAGCACGAACCGTAGCTGCCCGGGCCGGGTACGGCCAGCGGTGAGGGTCTCAGCCACGTCGCCGCCGGAACAGCAGCAGGGCGATGAACACGCCAGCCCCGAGCACCCCGAGGATAGTGGAGACCGGCACCTCGAACGGAGCGATGATGGTGCGGCCCAGCAGATCACAGGCCATCACCACCCACGCACCCAGCAGGCACACCCACCACAGATTGGAGCGCAGATTGTCCCCGCGCAGCATCGAGACGAGGTTGGGAACTATCAGGCCCAAGAAGGGCAGGTTCCCGATGACCACTGTCACCACGCCGGTGGCGGCCGCCACCAGCGCTACCCCCAGCAGGATCACCCTGTCGTAATTGATGCCGACGTTGGTGGCGATGTCTTTGCCCAGGCCCGCGACGGTGAGCCGGTCAGCAACCACGAACACAACTATCGTGACGATAAGGGCGATCCAGAGCATCTCATAGCGGCCGCGGACCACGCCGGTGAAGCTGCCCGCGAACCAGATCCCGATGCTTTGCAGCATGTCGAGCGACATGGCAATGTATGTGGAGATCGACCCGACCACCGCGCCCAGCATGATGCCCACTATCGGCACTATCAGCGACGAGCGCAGTGTCACGCGTCGAAGAAACCAGAAGAACACCATGGTGCCGATGAATGCTGCGATGACTGCCCCGGCCATGCGCGCAACGAGCCCGGCTTCCGGGAACCCGATCCACACCAGCAAGAGTCCAAGGCCAGCCCACTCGGTGGTGCCGGTGGTGCTGGGCTCGACGAACCGGTTCTGGGTCAGCAACTGCATCACCAGGCCGCACATCGCCATCGCGGAACCCGCCAGCACGAGTGAGAGGGTGCGGGGCACCCGGGTAATGTGGAACATTTCCCGGCCGGCGTCGCCGTCGGTGATGTCGTAGGCCCCTACCGACAGCGAGAGCCACACCAGCAGGGCTGTGACGGCGACGGCTCCCGCGACCCAAGCGATGCCTGGTGCGGCAGGTCCGCCGGAATGCGGCGCCGGTGGCCCCACCGACGCCGCGCCGCCAGCGGGGGCTGCTGTGGTGTCGGCGCTGATGCTGGGCGCGTCCTCGCCTCGGGGCAGGGCTGCCGGTGGATGCACCATCAGTGAGGCCGCGAGGTCATGGGCAGACGCCGATGGGAGCGGCCGCCCGGAGGCGGCCGCTCCCATCACCTGGACGTGGCGGGCCATGGCTAGCTCGATGCCTCCCAGGAGTCCGCGAGCGCGTTGAGGATCTCGGTGTAGTTGATGATGTCTTCGGCCAGGTAGAAATCGCTGGGCAAGACGTAGACGTTGCCCTCCTTGACTGCAGTCACGTTCTGCAAGGCCTCAGATTCGGTGATCAGCTCGGTAGCGCTGGTGAAGCCATCCTCGCCCACCGCGGCATCGCGGTCGAGCACTATTATCCAGTCGGGGTTGGAGGCAGCGATGGCCTCCACAGAGACGTCATCGCCCTCGTGGTCGGTGCTACCGTCCTGCTCCAGCGCCGCGGTCATGCCGATGGTGGGGAACAGCGGGCCGATGGAACGGCCGAGGCCGGGCGCGACGTAGCCGATATCGCCGCCGGAGGTGATCAGCCCCATGACCGTCTCATCGGGGTCATATGCGGCCTGCGCGCGTTCGAGGGCCTGGGTGAAATCGTCGATCAGCTGCTGGGCGTCGGCTTCGTGGCCCAGCGCCTCGCCCAGCAGATTCACTTGGCGGATGAGCTCCTCATCCAGTGCGCCGGTCTCCAGATCGATGTCGGTATCGACCAGGGCGGCGTCTGGAACGAGTTCGGAGATCTGGTCGTAGAACTGCGCGAAGCGTTGCCCATTGAGGACCAGGTCGGGATCAGCGGCCACCAACGTCTCAAGGTCGGGCTCGTTGTGGTTGCCGAGGTTGGCCACGGCGTCGTCTGCTTGGTAGGAAACGTCGTCGGGGAAGATCTCCAATGGGGCCGCAACGAGTTCGACTCCCCATGCGTCGAGGATGCGCACGGTGCGATTGTCGGTGGTCACGATGCGCTGGGCTGGGACCGGAACCTCCACAGTCCCGTGCGGATCCGTCACGCTTACCACACCCGCTGAGGCGCCGGAGGCGGATGCGCTGGCACCGTCGGCCGGCTCTGTTGCGGTGCCAGAGCACGCGACAAGTGTCACGGCGGCCGCCGCTGCTGCGGCGAGGCGGATGGGGCGCAGGGTGAGCATGAGGCTCCTTCGCTGAGTGGGATTTCGAGTGAGCCTAACCTAAAATAGATAAGCAACACAAAGCGCGTGAAAATACCGGCTGTGGTGGGGCACTAGCCTGAAGGCATGGTAAATCGGCTGGCGACTTCGGCAAGTGACTACCTTCAGCAGCACGCGCATCAGCCGGTGGACTGGTGGGCCTGGGGCGCCGAACCCTTTGAGCACGCCGCAGCCACCGGTAAGCCAGTGCTGCTGTCGGTCGGCTACGCGTCGTGCCACTGGTGCCACGTGATGAGCCGCGAGTCATTCTCCGACGCTGCCACCGCCGAGGCCATCAACGCTTCATTCGTGCCTATCAAGGTGGATCGCCAACAACACCCCGATGTTGATGCCGTCTACATGGCCGCCACGCAGGCCATGAACAACGGCTCGGGTGGCTGGCCGATGACCGTGTTCCTCGCCCCCGACGGCAAGCCGTTCTTCGCCGGCACCTATTTCCCGCCGGAGGCCACCGCCTCCCAGCCATCCTTCATGCAAGTGCTCGAGGCCATCGCCGAAGCGTGGGATACGCGCCGCGACGAACTCGTCGGCTCCGCCGAGCATATAGTCGCGGCGCTTTCCGCAGCCGCCGACCCGCCAGCCGAGACCGCCCCGGTCGCGACCCAGACCCTCAGCGCCATCTGCGCGGACTTCGACCTGGTGCACGGCGGATTCGGCGGTGCCCCCAAATTCCCCTCCGCCACGACTCTCGACGCGCTGCTGGTCACCGGGGAGCGACGCAGCCTCGACATCGCGCAGCGATCCCTGGAGGCCATGGCACGCGGTGGCATCCACGATCAGATCGGGGGCGGGTTCCACCGCTACGCGGTCGACCCAGGATGGGTGGTTCCCCACTTCGAGAAGATGCTCTACGACAACGCCCTCCTGCTGGGAACCTATGTGCGGGGCTGGCGCCGGACCGCCGATCACGACACATCGCTGCGGGAACTGTTCCGGCGCACCGCCTACGGCATCGTCGCCTGGCTGCGACGCGACCTGCGCAACGAGCAGGGAGGATTCATGGCGGCACTCGACGCCGATTCCTGCGATATCCGCGGCGCTGTCCACGAGGGGATCTACTACCTGTGGAACCTCGACCTGCTGCTCGACGCCCTCGGCGATGCCGAGGCTGCCTGGGCCAGTGAGGTCTTCCACGTCACCAGCGGCGGCACCTTCGACGACGGGCTCTCCACGCTCCAATTGCGGGGCCGCCCCGATACCGAACGCCTCGATGACATCTGCGGGCGGCTGCTCGCCGAACGCGACCAGCGATTCCCTCCCGCCACCGACCGCCTCGTGGTGGCGGCGTGGAACGGGTTCGCCATCGAATCGCTGGTCCAGGGGGCACTGGTGTTCAACGAGCCGGAATGGCTCCAGATGGCGCTGAACGCCGCCGAGTACCTGTGGCAGGTTCACATGGTCGACGGGCAGCTGCGCCGAGACTCCCGCGACGCTCAGGCCGGGGAGGCTCCCGGCGCCGCGGAGGATTACGGCGCCGTTGCCGCCGCCTGGGCCGCCCTGGCCGGAGCCACCGGGGACGCCACCTGGCTGCGCCGGGCCGAGCAGCTGGTAGATCAGGCAGTGGAGCGCTTCGCCCACGAATCAGGCGGCTTCTTCGACGCCGCCGCGGGCGATCTCTACGACCGCCCCCGCGCGCTGACCGATCACGTCACCCCCAGCGGGACGATGACACTGGTCAAGGCGCTGCGCATCACCGGGGCCCTCGCCGAGCGGGAGGATCTGCTGGAGCGGGCCGGGCGCGCCGCCCGCACCACCTGGGCCACGATCGCCGCGTCGCCGCGCTTCGCCGGCGCGGCGGTGGAAGACCTGCTGATCGAGGACGAGGCGCGCAAGGGACTCCGGCGTGCGACGGCCGTGATCACCGGGGGCGGGCGCTTCGGTGAACTCACCCGTGCTGCGTGGCGGCTGGCCCCCGCCGGCTCGGTCATCCTGAGCGCCGACCCGGGCACCGAGGGGTTCGCTGACCTGCTCACCGGCCGCGACGAGCCTGCCTGCTATGTGTGCCGGGGGAGTGTGTGCTTTGAACCGGTCACTGACTACGCCGAACTCAAAACCCCGCTGTGGCGGCGCGCCTAAGGGCAGTTTCGCTGGCAGCGATCGACCGGTGGCCAGACTTCCACCGGCCCGCACCCGTGGCATATCGTGCCAACCGTAGCTTTTCCGAGGAGCCCGACATGACCGGTTTGTGGCGTCGACTCACTGTCGACCTATGCCGCTGTGTCGTCTTCGGGTGTCGGGCCTGATCCAGGCCATCTCGTCGTGGTGTGCGCACACATCAGGCGTGCCCGCGGCACAGGTCCTGCGGACCTTCCACCACCCGAAACTTCGTGAGGAATTGACATGGCAACCGCCACCACAGCGTCCGAGAACGCCACAAAACGCAAACGCATCCCATTCTGGGCTCAAGTTCTCCTGGGTCTGGTCGTCGGGGTGATCCTGGGATGGGTCGCCCGAAATTGGGAACTCGCCTGGCTCACCGCCACCTTGTCCACCGTCGGCTCGATCTTCGTCCAGCTGCTGCGGGTGATCGTCGTGCCGCTGGTGCTGACCGCCATCATCGTTTCGATCACCCAGCTGCGCCAGGTCGCCAACGCCGCCCGTTTGGCGGTCCAGACCCTGATCTGGTTCGCGATCACAGCGTTCTTCAGCGTCGCGATCGGGATCGGGCTCGGTCTGCTGACCAACCCCGGAGCCGCCGCCACCATCGATACCGCCGGGGCCGAAGCCGTGAACCGGCAGGGAACCTGGCTGGACTTCCTGACCTCCATCGTGCCGGCCAATATCCTTGGACTGGAGGCCACCTCTCAGGTGGCAGAGGGTGGCGCCATCACCACCAGCCTCAACTTCAGCGTCTTGCAGCTGGTGATCCTCGGTATCGCTATCGGCGCGGCCGCGCTGGCCGTCGGCTCCAAGGCTGAGCCGCTGATCTCCTTTACCGAATCGCTGCTGGCGGTGCTGCAGAAGCTGGTGTGGTGGATCATCCTGCTGGCCCCGTACGGCTCAGCCGCCCTCATCGGCCGCGCGGTGGCCACCTACGGCTGGGACCTCATCGCCCCGCTGGGTGTGTTCACCGTCGACGTGTACGTCGGCTGCCTGCTCGTCTTGTTCGTCGTCTACCCGATCCTGCTCAAGGCCAATGGGCTGAGCATTCGCCGCTTCTTCGCAGGCGCCGGCGAGGCCATCACATTCGCCTTCGTTTCGCGTAGCTCGATCGGTACGTTGCCAATCACGCAGAACGCCGTGATCACCAAGCTCGGGGTACCGCAGTCCTATGCTTCCTTCGCGGTGCCGCTGGGCGCCACCACGAAGATGGATGGCTGTGCCGCCGTCTACCCGGCACTGGCCGCCATTACTATCGCCCAGCTGTTCGGGATCACGCTCGGTTGGCAGGACTACCTGCTCATTGCCTTCGTCAGCGTCGTGGGCTCCGCCGCGACAGCAGGCCTGACCGGCGCCGTGGTCATGCTGACCCTTACCCTGTCCACGCTGGGGCTCCCCTTGGAAGGCGTGGGATTGCTGCTCGCGATCGATCCGATCCTCGACATGATCCGCACCGCGACAAACGTTGCCGGGCAGGCATTGGTTCCCTATATCGTCGCCAAACGCAACGGATTGCTCACGCACGCCACAAGCGATAAAGACTCCGACGACGCCGAGCAGGAGCGCGCCGTCGAAGCCGTGGCGTGAGATTGTGCGGCGCTGGTCGGCTAGTCTGGAGGTGGCCAGCGCCGAGCACCACACGGGTGCGGGTGTGCAGCTGACGCGCGGGAGGGTCCCTTTTGGGTCCAAAGTTGCGTACAGTAGTTCCCGGGTACTAGCTGCGATAGTCGGCCGATAGGGGGACAGTGTGACGCGTTCGCTACCAGCGCCGGAGCCGCTCACCTACCTGCCTGGAGATCACGAGTTGTCGGGATTCGCCAGGGCCCTCGACGGCCTCGGCATGACGCCGAGCGATCTGTCATTGGTGGGTCCCGAGGGGCGGGAGATCGAGGTTCCCGACGTGATCTATCGCCTGCTTGACTACGCCACCGAGACCCTGCTGTCCGGCCTGGCGGTCACGATAGTTCCGCGGCACTGCCAGGCAACCCTTGACGAGGCCGCTGACTTCCTCGGCATCTCCAAACCGGCCCTGGCCGAACTAGTGTCCTCACGCCAAATCGTTGCCTCCAAAGCCGGCCCCCACAGCGTCATCGAACTGCAGGAACTGCAGCGCCACCAGGAAAACGCCCGGGAACGTCGGCGCGATGCCTTGAACCGGCTGGCAGAGGAGTCGACCAGCGACGGGATTTACGCAGCGACCGACAAGGTCACGGGTTAAGGGCATGCCGAACGTCGCCTTCCTTGACGCCACGGTGCTGTTCCCTGCCACCTTGGCAGACACCTTGCTCCGCGCGGCTGACGCCGAGCTGTATGCCCCCTGCTGGACCGACGCGGTGCTGGCCGATCTGCGGCACTCCCTTGCCCACCGAGGCGGCCTGCCGGTCGAGGCCGTGGAGCGCCGCGCCTCCGGGATCCGCGAGTCGTTTCCTGCGGCCCTGGTCAACGGCAGCGGGATCCGTGAAGAACACCTCGAGTGCCATCCACGCGGCAAGGCCAACCTCGCCGCGGCGCTGCGCGGGCATTGCGACACGCTGGTGACCTTCGACGAGCGAGACTTCCTGGGCCAGCGGGCAGCCGGGATTCGGGTGGTCGATCCCGACACATTCCTGGTGGACCTGGTCGATCAGTATCAGCCGGCGGTGCTGCGGGCGCTGGAACTGCAGCTACACGTCAGCCGTCCCGGTGCCAGCTGGAATGATCTGCTCGGCACGCTGGATCCGTGGGTGCCAGTGTTTGCCAGTGAGATTCGGCGCGCGCTGGCCAAGTGGCCCTCCTGGCTCGATCACACCGACACCGCGCCACGCCGGGCCGTCTAGCCTGCGTGGCATCCCAGCAACCGGGCTTACGGTACTAGGCGTCGTTGTCACCCAGCAGGTCGGTGACCAGCGCGGCGATTTGGGAACGCTCGGAGCGGGTCAGCGTGATGTGCGCGAACAACGGGTTGCCCTTGAGCTTCTCGATCACAGCAACGATCCCGTCGTGGCGGCCGACCCGAAGATTGTCACGCTGGGCAACGTCGTGGGTGAGGACCACGCGAGAGTTCTGTCCCACCCGGGACAAGACTGTCAGCAGCACGTTTCGCTCGAGGGACTGGGCCTCGTCCACGATGATGAAAGCATCGTGGAGGGACCGGCCGCGGATGTGGGTCAGCGGCAGCACCTCGATCATTTCCTGTTCGAGGAGCTCGTCGATGACGTACTTGTTCGTCACGGCGGTCAGGGTGTCGAAGACTGCCTGACCCCAGGGCTGCATCTTCTCGCCGGCAGTACCCGGCAGATAGCCGAGTTCCTGTCCGCCGACCGGATACAGCGGCCGGAACACCATGACCTTCTTGTAGGTGCGCTGCTCCAGCACTGCCTCGAGCCCGGCGCACAACGCGAGCGCCGACTTGCCTGTGCCTGCCCGGCCGCCCAGGCTGACGATGCCGATGGAATCGTCCATGAGCAGGTCGAGCGCCACGCGTTGTTCCGCCGAGCGGCCGTGGATCCCGAAGACCTCACGCTCGTTGCGCACCAGCCGCAGCGACCCGTCGGGCTGTTTGCGCCCCAGCGCAGACGATCCTGGTGCGTGCAGCACTACTCCGCTGTGGGTGGGGATCTCGGCGGCAGCATCGAGGCTGAGCCTGCCGTGTTGGTACAAGGCCCCCACATCGTCGCTGGTGACCTCCAGCTGGGTCATTCCCGCCCAGCCCGCTTCGACCGGCAACTCGTTGCGGTATTCCTCGGCGGCCAGCCCGACGGCTGCTGCCTTCACCCGCAGCGGAAGGTCCTTGGAGACCAGCACCACGTCGTGGCCCTCGTTGGCGTAATTCAGTGCGACGGACAGGATGCGGGTGTCGTTGTCGCCCAGCCGGAACCCGGCGGGCAACGCAGCCGGGTCGGTGTGGTTCAGCTCGACGCGCAGGTTGCCGCCCTGCTCGTTGATCGCCATGGGGGTGTCCAGCCTGCCGTGGGTGGCCCGGAGGTCATCGAGCAACCGCAGGGCCGAACGGGCAAAGTAGCCCAGCTCAGGGTGGTGGCGCTTGGCCTCCAGCTCGGTGATCACGATGATCGGCAGGATCACGTTGTGCTCGGCGAATCTCAGGATCGCTCGAGGGTCGCTGAGCAGAACTGAGGTATCGACGACGTAGCTACGTATCTGCTGGCCGGTGGTGGCGCAGGCTTCGGCGTCGCTGTGTGGGGTGACGTTGAACACTGCTTCTCCCTTCGCGGGGCCGAGCTATTCCAGGCCCCTGGGATTGAGGTCAGGGGACCGGGCTGGCTGCGATGGAGAGGCTCTCCATGTCTCGAATGTAACCCACCGGTGGGCGTCGGCCAAGGATGAATCACACGCGTGTGACTCATGCCTGCCGCTGCGGCGCCCGGGCGCGGCGGGTCAGCGGAACAGTGCCAGGCCGATCGCCACGATGTGCGCGGCCGCCGCGATGATCGTCGAGCTGTGGAAGACCTCGTGGAAGCCGAACCACCGGGGGCTCAGCGCCGGGCGTTTGGTGCCGTATGCCACGGCGCCCAGTGAGTAGACCACGCCGCCAGCGATGATGAGGATCACCACAGCCGGCCCGCCGGCAGCCCAGAACTGGGGCAGCCACCCCACCGCCGTCCAGCCCATGGCCACATACAGCGCGGTGTAGAGCCATCTGGGAGCCGAGAGCCAGGTGGTGCGGAACACCACGCCGATGACCGCGACGCTCCAGACCGCGATCAGCAGCGCCCAGCGCGAGGTGCCCTCCAGCATCGTCAAGGCGAGCGGGGTGTAGGTCCCTGCGATGAAGATGAAGATGTTCGCGTGATCCAGCCGGCGAAACACAGCGAAAGCCGTGCCCGTCCAGTTACCACGGTGATAGGCCGCGCTCGTGCCGAACAGCACGACGGCCGACAGGGTGTAGACCGCCATCCCGATGCGGCCCTCGAGAGTGGGGGCCAGAGCTGTCAGCACCAGGCCTGCGATGAGCACGAGCGGGGCCATGCCCAGGTGCAGCCAACCCCGCATCCGGGGCTTGGTGGGGGCGCTGGTGGGTGCCAGTGATTCTGCCATGGTGGTGGTCATGACGGCCTGCCTACGATCGCGTAACTTACGGAATCGTAGGCTACCCCGGAGGGCGGGCGAAACCAAGGGCCACCCTGATCCCTCCGCCGCGACAGGCAGGACCGGCGCCCCCTGCACGGGGCGACACGGCAACCAGGTGCCAGGGGTGCTACCCAGGCGGGCAGGCCCGTGAGTAGGCTCAGCCCCATGCGTGACTGGAACCGAGTGCTCGATCGGGTCTGGCCGCCGCGTTGGCTGTACGCGACCTACGAGTCGCAGGTGCTCAGCCAGCTCGATCGCGAGCGGCTGCCGCAACACATCGCAGTGCTCGCCGACGGAAACCGCCGCTGGGCGCGGCTCAACGCGCCGGGGGAGCCGCTGGTGGCCGGCTACCGCGCCGGGGCCCGCAAACTTGAGCAGTTCGTCCAATGGTGCGACGAAGTGGGGATCCCGGTCACCACGCTGTGGGTGCTGAGCACCGATAACCTCGATCGGGCCTCCGACGAGGAACTCACCCCACTGCTCCACGTGATCGAGGAACTCGTCGACCGGCTCGCCCAGCGTTGGCACGTCCAGGCGGTCGGCGCTTTGGATCTGCTGCCCGAGCAGACGGCCGGCCGGCTGCGCGCCGCGGCGCAGCGCTCCGACGGGCACGAGGGAATCCACATCAACATCGCAGTGTCCTACGGCGGGCGCTACGAACTGCGCGACGCGGTGCGGTCCCTGCTGGCGGCCCGTGCGGAGCAGGGGGCAAGTCTGGCCGAGGTGGCAGCCTCACTCGAGATCGATGAGATCTCGTCCCACCTGTACACCCGCGGCCAACCCGACCCCGACCTGATCATCCGGACCTCCGGCGAGCAGCGCCTGTCGGGCTTCCTGATGTGGCAATCCGCGCACAGCGAGTTCTACTTCGAAGAGGCGCTGTGGCCAGATTTCCGCAAGGTCGATTTCATTCGAGCGCTGCGCTCCTACACCCTGCGCGAGCGACGCTACGGTCGCTGAGGCGGCGCGCCGGGAAAACCATTCCCGGCCCCGCCGGCCGAGGACCGGAGCAGCGTGCCTGGCGCCGCCGCCGAAGCACCAGCCCCTGGGCATCGACACACTAGGATGTGGCAATGGCTCGATCGGCGGCGCGGGGACGCGACATGGTGATCTCGCTGGCAGTGCTCTTCGTGCCGGTTGTTTTGGTGACCTGGTTCTTCACCCACGACCCGGCGCCGGAGGTCGAGGCCGTCGATGTGGCCCCGGTGCTGGCCGAGGCCGAGGCGCAATCGCCGTACCCGGTGCTGCACCCCGAAGCCCTCGAGTGGACCCCGGTCCGGGTGGCCTGGGCCGCCGACGGCCAGCGGTGGATCACCGACGAACCGGCGGTAGGGAACTCATGGCAGGTGGGCTATCTCGCCCCGGAGGGCACCTATGTGGGTCTCCAGCAGCGGGACCGAGCCCCCGACGAGTTCCTGGCCGCCATCACCCGAGACGGGGCCCCCGGCGGGGAAACCACCGACGCCGCCGGGCTCACCTGGCAGCATTGGGTCTCGGCCGACGGGCGCACCACTTCCCTGGTGTGGCGCGATGGCGACCTCACGGCGGCCATCACCGCCGACGCCGACTTCGACCTCCTGGCCGCCTTCGCAGGCACGCTGACCAGCAGCACCTAACCACCCGGGGCGCAGCCTCGGCCAGCTACTTCTGTGATTCCCGGGCCTTGTCAACCTGCTCCCGCGCCGCATCGAGGTGCTCCTGGCATACCGCCGCGAGCCGCTGCCCGCGGTGCCACAGCGCCATCGACTCGGCCAAGGCAACCCCACCCGATTCCAACGCTCTGACTACCTCGACGAGCTCGTCGCGGGCGGCCTCATAGGTAAGTTCCTCAGCCATCATTCTCCTGGGTTGCCTGGACATCCAGCCTAAGGGTGCCGTCGGACAGGTGGGCGGTGAGCCGCTGCCCGGCCCGGGCCTCGGAAACGCTGGTCAGTGTTTGATCGTCCTCGGTGGCCAGGATTGCGTACCCGCGGCGCAGCGTCGCGTCGGGTGACATCGCCCGCACCGCCGCCAGGGTTCCCGCCAGCCACCGCTCCTGCTCGCGCAGCCGGCTGTCGATGGCGGCATCCAGCTGGTGGCGCAGCAGCCGCAGCCGATCCTCGTGACCGCGAAACGCGCTGGTCGGGTCACGCAGCACTGGGCGTGATCGCAGGTCGTCCAAGGCTCGCTGGCGTTGCTCGATGGCGGCGCCCACTGATGCCCGCAGCCGCTGCCGCGCCGTGGCCACAATGGCATCCTGCTCGACGAGCTCGGGTACTACCCGGCGCCCGGCATCGGTCGGGGTGGAGGCACGCACGTCGGCGGCCAAGTCCACCAGCGGATAGTCCTGCTCGTGGCCGATAGCGCTCATCACGGGTGTGCGGCACGCCGCCACTGCTCGCACCACGCCCTCATCGGAGAACGACAGCAGGTCCTCGAGTGAGCCACCACCCCGGGCGAGAATGATGACCTCTACCTCGGGTTCCGCGTCGAGCCGGGCCAGCGCGGTCATGACAGACTCCGCCGAACTCGGCCCCTGCACCGCGACGTGCGCGACCGCGAATTCCCGTGGCCAGCGCCGGGCCACCTGCGTCATCACGTCGCGCTCGGCGTCGGAGTCACGCGCTGTGATCAGGCCGATGCGCCGAGGCAGGAAGGGCAGCGGGCGCTTGCGCGCGGCGTCGAACAGGCCCTCGGCGTGCAGCTTGTGTTTGAGCCGCTCCAGCTGTGCCAGCAGCTTGCCCTCGCCCGAGGCGCGCAGCTCCAGGCACTCGAAGCTGAGCGAGGCATTGCGATCCCACACCCGCGGCTTGAGCCGCGCGGTGACCCGGGATCCCTCCGGCAGCGGGCCCGCTTCGTCGAGCACGAGCGCGGAGACCGTCACGCTCGCTGAGATGTCGGCTATCCGATCCCGGATGGTGAGGAACTGTGTGGCGCCGCGGCGGCGTTTGATCTCGATCACCTGCGCATCGACCCAGATCTCGCCGAGCCTGCCGACCCAGTCTTTGACCGCCATGACCACACGCCCCAGCGGCTGCGGCTGCTCGGGAGAACTGGCGAGGGACATACCCCGATGGTACCGGGAGGCGACACCCTGCCCCGTAAAACCCCTTGTCGGAGCGGATATTATGGACCCATGAACGATTCGGCCGGCGTGACGATGAGCCGTCGAAATCAGCAACATACCTTGTCCAAGCCCAACAGCGAGCCATCCGGCCAGGCCAGCAGCCCGCGCCCACGGGCCCGGCCCTCCGGGCGTCGGCCGAAAGCCGGATGGGTGCCCAACCAGCATGGGGCCTGGGCGATGCTGGTGACCCCGTACGCGCTGGGGGCGGTGTGGGCGGCGGTGCATGGGCGGATGGATGTGGGGGTGGTGCTGCTGCTGCCGTTCTGGGTGGTCGGCTACTTCGCATTCTTCGCCGTCTCGCAGTGGTTGAAATCGGGGCTCAAGCCCCGGTTCGTCGCCGCGAGCCTCACATATCTGTGCCTGGCGGGCGTCCTGGGCTTGGCGGTTGTGCTGCTGCGCCCATCGTGGCTGTGGTGGATAGGTGCCTTTGCGCCGTTGGCGGCGGTGGCGCTGTGGTCGTCGTGGCGCCGCCGGGAGCGTTCCCTGCTCTCCGGTGGTGTCACCGTCGCCGTCGCGTGCCTGCTGCCGCTGGTGATCGCCACACCGGGGCCGGGTGTGCAGGTGCCGCTGGGGCTGGCAGCGGTGTGTTTCGCCTACTTCTTCGGAACTGTGTTGTACGTCAAGACAATGATCCGGGAACGTGACAGCCGTGGCTACTTGGTGCTATCGGTGGCCTGGCATGGTGCCTGGATCGCCGGGGTGTGGGCATTGCCCGGGATGGTGACCTGGCCGCTGTCGCTGCTGTTCGGGCTGCTGGCGGTGCGCTCGGCCCTGGTGCCGTGGCTGGCGCGGCGGCGGGGGATTCGGCCCAGCCCCAAGGCCGTGGGGATCGGGGAGGTGGTCGCGACGCTGGGCCTGGTCGGGGCGAGCCTGCCCAGCATCCTCGCGTAGCGGCCCCGAGACAGCCCCTAGACTGGGCCGCATGTCAACCACCACTCGGCAGGTCATCCTTGCGGCCCCCCGCGGCTACTGCGCCGGAGTCGACCGCGCGGTCGTGACAGTGCAGAAGGCCCTGGAGACCTACGGCACCCCCGTCTACGTCCGCAAACAGATCGTGCACAACAAGCACGTCGTGGAGACATTGGAGGAGCGCGGGGCGATCTTCGTCGAGGAACTGAGCGAAGTTCCCGAGGGGGAGCTGGTGGTGTTCTCCGCGCACGGGGTCGCCCCGGCGGTCCACGCTGAGGCGCAACAGCGCGGGCTGCGCACCATCGATGCCACCTGCCCGCTGGTGACCAAGGTTCACCGGGAGGCGACGCGGTTCGCCCGCGACGACGTCGACATCTTGCTCATCGGGCACGCTGGGCACGAGGAGGTCGAGGGAACCATGGGCGAGGCACCGGAGCGCACCACGCTGGTGGAGAGCCCCGCCGATGTCGAGGCACTCGATGTTCCCGCCGACCGTCCGGTGGCCTGGCTCAGCCAGACCACGCTCAGCGTCGATGAGACCATGGAGACAGTCACCCGGCTGCGGCAGAAGTTCCCGCTCCTGATGGATCCACCCTCCGACGACATCTGCTACGCCACGCAGAACCGGCAACAGGCGGTCAAGCAGATCGCTCCCCGATGCGATGTTGTGATCGTCGTGGGGTCGAGCAACTCGTCGAACTCGGTCCGGCTGGTGGAGGTGGCCCTGGAGAGCGGGGCCCGTGCCGCTCACCGCATCGACAACGCCAACGAGATCCAGCCGGAATGGCTCGACGGGGTCACCACTGTCGGGCTCACCTCGGGTGCCTCCGTGCCGGAGGAGCTCGTCCAGGGCGTGCTGGACCACCTAGCCGCTGAGGGGTTCCCCACGGCGGTAGAGGAGACCCTCACCGAGGAGAACCTGCAGTTCTCGCTGCCGCCCGAGCTGCGCAAGCGGCGCTGAGCCGACTCGCCGTCGCACGGGGGCCAGCCTCAGCCGAGGAAGAAGTCGTGGATGCCGGTGAGCAGCATCTGCGTGGCCACCAGCACCAGGATCATTCCCATCAGCCGTTCGATGGCTAGCAGGGTCTTTGCCCCGAGGACCCGGTAGAGATAGCCGGAAGAGAACAAGATCGCGGCCGACACGAACCAGGCCAGGAATGTTGCCGCTAGCCAGATTGGCCATCGGTGGGGCTCCTGGCTCATCAGCAAGATCTCGGCCGCCAGCACCGATGGGCCGGCGGTGTAGGGGATCGCTAGCGGCACGATGAACGGTTCCGGCACGTCCTCCTGAAGTGAGCGGTCACGGGTGGGGAAGACCATCCGGATCGCGATCAGCATCAGCACTATGCCACCGGCCGCGTTGAGCGCCGCGGGGGTGACGTGCAGCACGTCGAGCATGCCACGCCCCACCGCGAGGAATGCGACCATGACCAGCAGGGCTATGAGCAGATCGCGCAGGATGACGCGTTGGCGGCGTTCGGCCGGAACCTGCGCAACAGCCGTGACGAACAGCGGAATGTTGCCCAGCGGATCCATGACCAGGAACAGCAGCACCGCCGCCGACCACAAACTCACCTTGGGCTCCTTGCCTGCTCAGCCACCGGTTGCCGACTGGCATCCTGCTTCGATGGTAAGCCCACCCGGTCAGGGTTCTTCAGTCAGGAGCGGGTCTCCAGGACCTCCGAGGCAACTCGGCGGAGGTGCCGAATCGGCCGCGGTGCGGCCGCTTCAACCCCTCCGGAGG
>JBKEBG010000054.1:0-44133 GCA_047972985.1 Arachnia sp. | reverse complement strand
GGTGGCTTCCACTCCGGCGGTTCGTCACCGACGGAGCAGCCGCCGCCGGACCTGGGGGGCTCGGATCCGCCGGCGAGCCCCTGGGCTCGCCCGGAGTAGCCGGGCTTATCGTGTGCTCAGCCCGCGGAGATCCCGGCTGGCTGAGCACACAACCCACGTGGGGTCTGGGGCACCTCAGGCTCGGACTCCAACCGCGAGGTGTGTGCTCGACCTCGGCTACGACGTCGCGCGCCAGTAGGGGACCCACGACGGCCGGGCCCGCCTGGTGAGGGCCTCGAGATAGTAGTAGTCGCCCCACAGGTTGCCCTCGTCGACGCCCTCGTTGGCGTTCTTGTTGTACACGCCGTGGCGCAGCAGGCAGGTCTGCTCCCCGGTGGAGGCGCAGTGCTCCGCAAGCGCGTCGAGGATGGCCAGTCCCACATCGCGGTAGGAGGTGTCGCTGGTCAGTTCGGCGAGGTCCATCAGCCCGCAGGCGGCGATTGCCCCGGAGGAACTGTCACGTTCCTGCCCGTCGTCCGTGGAGAACACCAGGTCCCAGTAGGGGATGTGGTCGGGGGGAAGCAACTCCATGAAGCGGCGCGAACAGCGCTGGGCCGCGTCGAGGAACCTCGGGTCTCCCGTGTGGGCGTAGTTCAGGCCGAATCCGTAGATGCCCCAGGCCTGGCCCCGGGCCCACGTCGAATCGTCGGCGAAACCCTGAGCCGTGTCACCTCGCAGCGGCGCACCCGTGACTGGATCCCAGTAGAAGGTGTGGAATGTGGTGTCGTCCTCACGCAGGATGTTCTCCCGTAACTGTAAGGCATGCCGGTGTGCGGCCTTACGGTAGGAATCGTCGCCGGTGACGCCGCTGGCCCAATACAACAGCGGCAGGTTCATGAGGCTGTCGATGATGGCCCGCCCTTGCTCGCGGGGATGGTTCAGATCCCCCCAGGCCTGGATGATGCCCGCCGCGGGAAGCACCCGGCTCATGAGATGGTCTGCCGCTGCTAGCGCCGCCCGGCGGGCCTCGACGTCGGCGTCGTAGATCCAGGCGGTGACGCAGGACAATGTGTAAAGGAATCCGAGATCGTGGGTCTGGATGTCGATTTCCTCGTCGATGCGGCCGACGAAGCTCCCCACATGCGCCCGGGCGCGGTCCCACCACCCCGAGTCGGGGTCGAGTTCACCGGCCAACCACAGCATTCCCGGGTAGAAGCTCGTGGTCCAGTCGACGTTGCCGCCCTCACCGACGCCGTGCCTAGCGCGACGCAACTGGTAGCGGTCCCCGCATGTGGTGTCGTCGGGGTACCGGGTGCCGAACTCGTCGCTGAGTCGACGCAGCGTCGCGAGGGCGTGGTCGACGGGCGGTGAATCTGTCATGGGATTTCCTTTCGATAGCGGGCTCAGGCGATGGCCAGCACGGGGCGCATCGCCCGGCGGGTGTTCGCCCAGATCACGAAGAGCAGCGGGCTGGCGATCACGCCGATGGCCACGGCGGGTCGTTCGACGAGCACGATGATGAACACCGCCGTGCATGCCGCAGATAACGCCGTGAGATACCAGCGCCGCACCATCAAGTACACGGCCGCCTTCGCCAGGCGAGGCAGCGACACGTCGGTGCGTTCCAACGCAGCCACCATGCACCCGAGTGTTGTCATCGCGCACAGCGCCAGCAGCACTGCCGCGATCGGCACCGCCACCGAGGTGAGGCTGGTGCCCGTCCTGGCATCGTGTTGCCTCACCCAGGCGATGTCCACCGCGACGATCATTGTCAGGGCGATGCCGAGCGACCCGGCGGGCAGCACCCGGCGCAGCGCACGCCACCACCCGGCCAGGAAAGGCCGCACCACGGCGGTCTCTGACTCGTCACTGTGGCGGGCGAACACATGGAAGGCAGCGCCGACTGCGGGCACCGCCGCCATCGCCGCTGCGGCCCACAGCGGCCACGTCGTCCGGGGATCCGTGGTCACCACCAAGGCGAGGAACGGCAGGCTTGCCAGGCCCAGCAGCAGATTGGTCATCAGGCCCAGGTATAGCGTTCCGGTCACCCTGGTGTAAACGGCGCCAAACATCGTCTACCCCTTGAGTCCTGTGGAGGCGATGCCCTCGACGAAGTAACGCTGCCCCAACAAGAACAGCACCGCGACCGGCAGCACCGATAGCACCGCCCCGGTCATGATCATCGAATAGTCGGCGTTGTACTGCCCGATGAATGTCCGCAATCCCAGCTGAACCGTCCAGATATCCGGGTCTCGTAGGTAGATCAGCGGCCCGAGGAAGTCGTTCCACACGAACACGAACGACAACAACGTCAGGCTGGCTATCGCTGGAATCGACAGTGGCATCATCACCCTGGCGTAGATCCCGTACTCCGATAGGCCGTCCAGCCGGGCTGCCTCGCTGAGTTCCTCCGGGATGGTGTCGAAGAACTGTTTCATGAGGAACACCCCGAACGGGGTGAACGCCTGCAGTGCCACCATGGCCCACAACGTATTGGACAGGCCGATGTCGGTCATGATCACAAACTGCGGGATCATGTAGGACTGCCACGGGACGGCGATGGTGCCGATGTAGGCAAGGAACAGCAGGTTGCGCCCGGGAAAGCGTCCCTTGGAAAACCCGTAGGCGGCGAAGCTGCCGGTGAACAGCTGCAGCGCTGTGATGATGACCGCCAGGAATGCTGTGTTCTGCAGCCAGGTGATCATGTCCGACTTGGCGAATATCTCCACATAGTGCTGCCACTGCGGCACGCTGGGTAGCCACTGGATGGGAATCGTGAAGATCTCGGTATTTCGCTTGAGTGAGCTTACGATCATCCAATAGAACGGGAGCAGGATCGCCGCGGCGGCGGCGATAAGAACCGCGTACAAGATGACCCGGCCCACGACACCGCCGGCGGTCAGCCGGCGCGGCCGGTGGGCCGGTATCTGCCCGGCCCCGGCGGCGGAAGTGATGCTGCGGTTGGTGCTCACTGTGCGCCCTTCCGGTGGTTCCAGACGAATTGAACTATCGTGACCGAGATGCAGATGAAGAACAGCACTATGGCCGCCGCCGAGGCGTAGCCGAAGTGGTTCTCGACGAAGCCCTTCTGATAGATGAACTGGCTGAGCACCAGGGTGGCTTGTCCCGGGCCCCCGTCGGTCATCACCAGGATCAGGTCGAACACCTTCAAGCTGCCGATGGTGAGCATCACAGTCACGAAGAACAGGGTCGGGCGCAGTCCGGGCAGCGTCACATTCCACAGCCTGCGCCAGGCCGAGGCTCCATCGATCTTGGCGGCCTCGTAGAGCTGCGCCGGGATGGTCTGGAGCCCGGCCAGGATCAGCAGCATGTAGTAGCCCATCTCCCGCCACACACCCACGAGGATCACTGCGGGCATCGCCAGGTGCCTCGAGGCGGTCCACCCCGGTATGTCGTCGATCCCGAAGAGGGCCAGAAACTGGTTGATGGGACCCGTTTGGCCGAACAACATGTTCCACACGACCGCGATCGCCACTATCGAGGTCACATAGGGGAAGAACGCGGCGGTCCGGAAGAAGCCGCGTCCACGCAGCCCCGTGTTGAGCAACAAGGCCAGGGACAGCGCGGTGACCAGCGTCAGAGGAATATGCACCGCGCTGTAGTAGAGGGTGTTTGTTAGCGACGTCCAAAACGAGGCGTCGTTGAACAGCCGTCGGAAGTTATCCAGACCGGTGAAAGTGGCTCCCTTGAATACATTCCAATCGGTGAATCCGTAGTAGAACAGCATGACCACGGGCACCAGGGTCAGCGCGGCGAAACCTATGAAGTTCGGGGCGATGAAGCTATAGCCCTGGAGCGAGTTGCGCAGCTTCAGGGCGCCTCGTCGCCGGGCCGGCGGTGCCGGTTGAGACGTGGTTGTCATCATGTCTCCCTTGAGGAGCGGGCTTCGGCCGGCGCGAGCCGCTGGAACCGGCCGAAGCCCTGGCGTGAATTAGCTGTCCAGTACCTCATTGGCCGCCCGATCTTGCGCGGCGGAAATGGCGGGATCGACTCCTTCGCTCTCGGACATGATCGCTGAGTGCATGTCACCCAAGATCGTCCAGATGCCGGGGGTGAAGGCGGAGTTCGGATGCTCGGGGGTGATCTGGCGATTGCTGAAGGTCCAGCGCGCCACATCGTCCTGGGGTGCGCCCTCGGTGGCGAAGAACGCCTCGACCACCTCGTCGGTGACGATGGCCGGGGTGATGCCTATTCCGGCGAGCAACTGGGCAGCTTCGGAGGAGGCCGACCAGGTGAGGAACTCCTTGGCGGTGGCCACCTTGGCCTCATCGATGGCTGGGTTGATGCCCAGCCCGGTGGGATTGCCGAACGTGCGCGGCGTGCCATCGGGGTACCCGAGCGAGGCATCCAGCTGCGGCGCCGGGGCTATGCTCCACTCGAAGTCATCCGCGTCGCCCGATTCCTGCATCGCGATCAGCGAAGCAACGAACCAGCTGCCCATGAGGGTCATGGCCGCCTTCTGGGTGCCGAACTCTGATGTGTAGTGCAACTGGTTGGTGGTGGTGTTGCCGAAGGTCTCCTGCGAGCCGTCGTCTTGCATGCGCAGCGCCCGCTCATAGTACGGCTGGTAGAACTCGAAGTCTCCCGAGAGCGGGTCGGCGCCATCGACCTGGGCGTTGGCGAAGCCCTGGACCGAGGCATTCCAGGAGTGCTGGTAGGTGCCGAAGGCGCCGCTGGAATCTGCCACTCCAGTGGTGAGGGCAGCCGCGGCCTCCTCATAGTCGTCCCACGTCCAGGCGCCATTAGGCTCCTCGACGCCCGCGGCGGCGAAGAGGTCCTTGTTGTAGAACAGGATCCACTGGTCTTGACGGTAGGGCACTGCGTAGGTGGCGCCGTCGACCTGGAACAGCTCCAGCGACGCGTTGTCCTGGATGTCGCCGAGGATGTCGGAGACGTCCATGAGCTGGCCGCCGTCGGCGTAGGTGTAGAAATATGACTGGTTCTTCTGTGTCACGATGTCGGGCGCGGTCCCCGCGGCAAGGTCGGCGACCATCTGGGTGTCGTACTCGGCGGTGTCGTACTCGACGATCTCGACTTCATACTCGGGGCCGGTGGCGTTGAATCCGTCCACCAGGACCTGGAACTCGGGCGTCGCGGCGACATTCCAGGCCGACATGGTGATCGTCTCGGCGCCCCCCGAGCCGGAGGTCGAATTCCCGGTGGGCTCAGTGCCCCCGCTGCACCCTGCCAGCGCCAGCGCGAGGCTGGCGATGACCGCCGGGGCGGCAATCGTTCGACGTTTCATGCTGTTCTCCTTAGGGTTGACCGACCCCACCATCGGGGTCGGTGATGTTGACAAACGTGATGGTCTGGCGACCATCGGGCCAGGTGGCGGCGACGGTGGTGCCGGTGGCTCGCGTCGTGGCCGAGACGCTGAGGGCCTCGGCCGGGGCCGGTGCTCCGGTGAGCTCGACCAGGACCGCCAGCCAGGCGCCCGGCTGCGGCCAGAAGGTGGCCACTGGAACCAGCGCGGGGGAGCCCAGCGGGCTTGCGTCGTCGCGACGCTCGATGCTGGTCGTGGCTGCGCCGAATGCCACGATGCGGGATCGCAGCGACTTCGTGACCACGGCGGCGGTGGCGGCCAATGCGCTGACCTCGGCCTCCCCGGTCAGCGGCCAGCCGCCCACGCGCAGCGCCACGGCGTGGCTGGCCAGGTCATGTGCCCGGGTCAGGCGAAGCTCCCAACCGCGGCGGACCAATGAGATGGTGGTGAGCGTTCCGGCCCGGGTAGAGGTGCCCTCGTAGCCGTTTCCGTGGTGGAACTGATCGGCTTTGGGCTCGACCCAGTGCGCCTCGGCCCACGATGCCACCACGCCCAGTGGCTCACCAGCCACGAGGTCGGTCCGGGTCTCGACTACCCGCATGCCAGTGCGATGCGTCGCGCGCCCCTGGGGATCGAGCAGCACCACGGCGTTGTCCAGCGGCTCCGACCAGGCCGTCTCGTGCAGCAGCGGAGCTGTGGCGCTCGAGTAGCCGAACCGGGCGTAGAGCGGGCTGTCGGCCGCCTGGCTACCGGGCAGCGCGTGATCGGTTCCGTGGTTGAGGATCCTGGCGATGCCGTCGCTGGCGGTCTGGCTCACTATCCAGCCGGCGGGTTCGACGGCGAAGAGCTCGTCGGCGGTCTCGCTGGGCAGCCGAACCTCGGGGGCGCTCCATACCGGGTGTTCGGCGGGCAAGGCCAGGCCCAGCAGACCCTTGGCGGCCCAGTAGGGCGAGCCGGTGCCGCTGTAGGCCTGGGCCAGCGCGGGCCACTGGTGATAGAGGCCGAGAGTGAGGACGTCGGTGGAGTCCGGTACCGACCTGTCGTGGAAGTGCTGCACTATGCGCGAAGCCGCGCGGCGCAGCTGCCCGAGCGGCGTGGTGGGCACCTCGTCGAGGGCACCCACCCAGAACTGTGCCGCGGCCGCGAACCGGTAGATCAGGGATCGCCCCTGGATCATGGGTGCGCCGTCTGCGCCCACCATCCTGATCGCGTCGCTGAGATAGCGATCCAACTGGGCACGATCGAATTCGCGCCGGGGTGCCGCGAGATCCTCGGCACCTGCCATTCGTGCCCACAGCGCGGGGTACAGGTGGAGCGCCCACCCGAGGTAGTGATCGTAGTTGCGCTGGTGCCCGTCGGACATCCACCCCGCGCTGCGGCGGAATGAATCGTGCAAGGCGAGGTCTT
Organism: Arachnia sp.; assembly: GCA_047972985.1. Taxonomy (GTDB): domain Bacteria; phylum Actinomycetota; class Actinomycetes; order Propionibacteriales; family Propionibacteriaceae; genus Arachnia. The sequence continues at coordinate 37,463 of JBKEBG010000054.1, read as the reverse complement.
CGCGCATATCGGCGAGGCTGTGGGGCCCACCCACCGAGCGCAAGAAGGTCTGGACCACGAGCCGGAACCACAGCCAGTTGGTGCGCGGATAGCCGTTGTTACCCACGGCTTCGGCGAGGTAGGCGATGGTGTTTCGTTGTGCCGTGGCCCCCAGCCGGTCCCAGATCCAGGTGCGCGTCATATCAAGGATCAGGGCGAGGGAGGCGGCCTCCACCTTGGCCTGGTCGTGTTCGCTCATGCGCACCCACCGATCGGGAGAGCCCGGGTCGGTGCCGGTGGCAATGCCCTCGGCGTACCACTCGGCGAGCCCGAGCGGGTCCTGCCCGTGCTCTCCGGTGAGCCGGAATCCAGCCAGCAGGAAGGTTCGGCAGAATGCCTCGAGTCGGTCCACGGCGCGGCCGTAGCCGCTGACGGAGCCGGGCAGGTTGAAGCCGGCGCGGCCCCGGGTGACATAGGGGCGCACGCCAAGCAGGAGCCGATCGGCGTATGCCCCCAGCTGGTCCCGGTCCCACGACGGTGGTGTGCCCGGCATGGCGCGCCCCCTTCAAATGATCGACTTTGATCGAACTTGTTCGGTTCGTTACATCCTAAGGTTGGGGGGTCGGCGTTGTCTAGGCCCATTTATTGGGGCAATGTGCTGTTTCGTCGCGGGCGTCGCTGCGCTAGGCTGGCTGAATGATCAATAGTGATCACAAGTGGGTGTTGGGACAGTCCGCCAGGTGGTCATCGGGGCTGCCCGTGCCGAGGGCCAGTGACCGGGCAGCCTGGGCTCCGCTGGCCCGGGCCGAGCATCTCCAGCCGCTGCTGGGCAGCGCTGCCCGTGACCTGGCCGGCGGCTGGCCGGCAACGCCGGCGACGGCGTGGCTGAGGTTCACCGCCGACGGTGATCGCCGGGAGTATGAGGCAATCATCCAGTCCCGCCACCAAATGCTCGGGCAGGCAGTCGTCGCGGCCGCGGTGAGCCTGGACGAGGACGCTCTCGACCGCGTCGTCGACGCCGTGGTGGCGATGTGCGAGCAGAGCAGCTGGGCGTGGCCCGCGCACGACGACGCCCCCAGCCGATCGGAGCGTCTACCCGACGTGGACCGGCCCTTCCTCGATCTGGGGGCCGGCGAGGTGGCCGCGGCCCTGGCCTGGACCGATCACGTGCTGGGGGACCATCTCGAGCAACGGGCCGCGGGGATCGGCCGCCGGATCCGCAGCGAGGTCAGCCGCCGGGTGTTCACCCCGTTCCTCAATCGCAGCGATTGGCACTGGCTGGCTCGCGACGGCCGGGTGCACAACTGGCTGGCGTGGATCTGCAGCAACATCGCCGTGGCCGCCGCAGCGCTGGAACCCGACGAGGACGTGCGCGCCCGGCTCCTGGCCGGGGCGCTGCGCGGGCTCGGCCGCTTCGCCGACGCCATTGCCGACGACGGCGCGATCGACGAGGGCATCGGCTACTGGTGGAACGGCGTGTGCCGGGCCATCGAGGGCTTCGAGACCCTGGAGCACGTCGGCGGCGAGGGTCTCGCCAGCTGGACTGAGCACCAGGGGCTTCGCGCGAGCGTGGCGTTCCCGCCCCAGCTGCATCTGGGGGGAGACTGGTTCGTCAACGTCGCCGATGCCAGCGCCTGCCAGGAAGACGATGCTGCCTGGCCCAGCCTGTTTCGGGCCGCGCGCCGCTGCGAAGTGCCCGACGCGGCGGCGCTGGCGCTGTCGCGGCGTCGCGAGTCTCCCGTGACTCCACCCGGCGCGCTGGGGCGCCTGCTGCGCGAGATCCATGACAGCCCGTGGTGGCACACGCCCGCCCCGGCCTGGCCCCAGTCCCGCTCCCCGGCCAGCACGTGGCACGCCTCGGTGGAGCTCCTGGTCGCCCGCCAGCATCCCTCGGGGGCCGGGCTCACGCTCCAGGTCAAGGGCGGGCACAACGGGGAAAACCACAACCACAACGATGTCGGTTCCGTCATGGTGGCGGCCCAGGGGATCCCGGTGCTGATCGATGTCGGACGCCCGACGTACACCGCTGCCACCTTCTCGCCCCGGCGGTACTCGATCTGGACGATGCAGAGCCGATGGCACAACACTCCCCTCATCGCAGGCCAGCAGCAGCGCGCGGGGGAGCGCTATCGGGCCGGCCAGGTCCAGGCGAGCATAGGTCCGGGCGCCGCGAACGTGTCGATGGACATCGCAGACGCCTACGATGTGCCCGAACTCGCCCGGTGGCGGCGCTGGGTCAGCCTCGATGCGGGGCAGGTCCTGGTGGCTGACGAGTGGAGGTTTCACCGGTGGCCGGACCTGCCGAGTGAGATCGCCTTCGTCGTGGCGGGCGCCGTCACGGTAGTCTCGGCGACCGAGTTGATCGTCTCAGGCGTGATGGGCGGTGCCCTGCGGTTGCGGGCGAGCCATCCCTGGCAGGTGAGCCGACGCGATGTCGATGACCCCATCCTCACGCGGGTGTGGGGGCGGCTGGTATGGCGGGTGGCCAGCGACGTTGGTCGTTCACTCAGCGGGAGATCCACGATCAGCATCGCATTCGAAGGGGGGCCGGGATGAATCGGCCATTGGCGGAGAGCCGGCGCAATCAAATACTGGCGCAACTACGGCGGGGTGGAGCCCTGCGCGTGACCGAGCTCGCGGCACTGCTCGATGCCGCCCCAGTCACGATCCGGCGAGACATCCGATGGCTAGCAGATCAGGGGATCATCCGCCGGGTCCACGGCGGTGCCATGATCGACACCGCCGATCCCCCGAGCCAGGCCGAGGCCGGGCCCTCCGGCGGAGCAGGCAGTTCACTGCAGATCGGCATGTTGGTGCCGTCGCTGGATTACTACTGGCCAGGGGTGATTCAGGGGGCACAGGCCGAGGCCCAGGAGCGGGGCATCCAGCTGCATCTGCGTGGATCATCCTATGATTCGACCGATGATCGCGCACAGATCACTCACCTGCGTGACTCCGGCGCCGACGGCCTGCTCATGGCTCCCGATATCGCCAGCCCCGCCGCGCTTGAGACGTTGGCGTGGCTTCGCGCGGAGCAGGTGCCCGTGGTGCTCGTGGAGCGGGAGCTGATGCCCCCGCAGGACCACACCCCCTTCGAATCGGTCACGACGGATCACCGGGGAGGTGCCCGGACCGGGGTCAGATACTTGGCCGAACTGGGGCATCGGCGCATCGGGCTGGTGGTTGGCCTGAGCCCCCACGCCGATGAGGTGCGGCGCGGCTGGGTGGCGGCCCTGGCCGAAGGCGGACTCGACCAGGGGGTGCCGGACCGCGAACTTGCCCAACCGGGCAGTGTGGAGGCGTTGCCGGTGATCGACTCGATCATCGATGAGTCTTTGGCCGGCGAGGTGACAGCGCTGCTCATCCACGCCGATCGCGAGGCGATCGCCGTCGCGCAGCGCTGCCAGCGCCGAGGCATCAAGATCCCCGATCATCTCTCGATCGTGTCCTACGACGACGAGATCGTCAGCGTCTTCAGCCCGCCCATGACAGCGGTGCGCCCGCCCCGAACATCGATCGGGCGCGCGGCGGTGAGCCTGTTGGGTCAACGCCTGCGCGACCCGAGCCGGCCGGCGCACCGGATCCAGTTGAGCCCCAAACTCAGCATCCGGGCATCGGCGGGGCCACCGCCGCAGGGTCAGGCCGAGACTTCCTGACGCGCCATCGCCTCCGCGATCGTCCACAACTCGTCCCACATTTCGGTCGGCACCTTGCGGCCCAGTGAGCGCAACCAGCGCCGAAGCCGGGGCAGTTCGTCGGCCCACTCGGGCACCCCGAAGGACAACAGCGTCCTCAGATGGCTTTCGGGTATTTCCAGACCGCTGAGATCGAGATCCTCGCGCCGGGGCAGCAGCCCGGCCGGGGTGTCGTGGGCCCCCACCTGAGCGTCGATGCGTTGCGCGATCCATTTCAGCACACGCGAGTTCTCGCCGAAGCCCGGCCACAGGAAGTTGCCGTCCGGGTCTCGCCGGAACCAGTTCACGTAGAAGATCTCCGGCAGCTGCTGGGAGGCCCCGCGAGTGCCGAAGTTGATCCAATGTTGCAGGTAGTCGCCCACGTGATAGCCGATGAACGGAAGCATCGCCATGGGATCGCGGCGCAGCACACCCACCGCCCCCGCGGCAGCGGCGGTGGTCTCCGACGAGCAGGTCGCTCCCATGAATACGCCGTGCTGCCAGCTTCGTGCCTGCGCCACCAGAGGGATAGTGTTCTCGCGCCGACCACCGAAGATGATGGCGTCAATGGGTACCCCGGCCGGGTCGTCGAATGCCTCGCTCAGCGTGGGGAGTTGCCGAATCGGGGTACAAAAGCGGCTGTTCGGGTGCGCGGCCTTCTCTCCGGCATGCCCGCCGACCGGGCCGCCGAGCGAGGTCCACTGCCGGCCCTTCCAATCTGTCAGCTTCTCGGGTGGCTGCTTGGTCATCCCTTCCCACCACACATCCCCCTCGGGGGTAAGGGCAACGTTGGTGAACACCGAGTTACCGGCATCGATGGCGGCCATGGCGTTGGGATTGGTGCCGGTTCCGGTGCCCGGAGCCACCCCGAACAGCCCGACCTCGGGGTTGAGCGCGTAGAGCCTGCCGTCCTGGCCTGGGCGCATCCAGACGATGTCATCGCCGAGGGTCTCCACCCGCCAGCCCGGGATCGTTGGCTGCAGCATCGCGAGGTTCGTTTTGCCGCACGCCGAGGGGAACGCCGCCGCCAGGTGGTAGGCCCGGCCCTCGGGGGAAATCAGTCGCATCAGCAACATGTGCTCGGCCAGCCACCCCTCGTCCCGGCCCATCACCGAGGCGATGCGCAGGGCGTAGCACTTCTTGCCCAGCAGCGAGTTGCCGCCGTACCCAGAGCCGAAGCTCCAGATCATCCGCTCTTCGGGGAAGTGCGAGATGTACTTGACCTCATTGCAGGGCCATGGAACGTCGGTGACCCCCTCGGTCAGGGGCATACCGACGCTGTGCAGCGCCCGGACGAATCCGGCGTCGGTGCCCATGGCCTCCATCACGTCGGAGCCCATGCGCGTCATGATGCGCATCGAGACCGCGACGTACTCCGAGTCGGTGATCTCGATCCCGAACTTGGGATGTGCAGCTTCCAGGGGGCCCATGCAGAACGGGATGACATACATGGTGCGCCCCTGCATCGCGCCGTCGTATAGGCGCGTCATGGTGCGCTTCATGTCCTCCGGCGCCATCCAGTTGTTGGTGGGGCCGGCGTCGTTTTCGTCGATGGAGCAGATAAATGTCTGCTCCTCGACGCGCGCCACGTCGCCGGGCTCGGTGCGAGCCAGCACCGAGTTCGGTTTGAATGCCGGGTTAAGGCGCTCCACGGTCCCCGCCGCAACAAGTATTTCGATGAGGCTTTCTCGTTCGGAATCCGAACCATCACAGACTCGAATTGCCTTCGGTTTGGTCACATCGGCGATCTCGCGCACCCAGCGCTGGATCTGCGGGTGTCGAAACTGTAACTCCGCGGCGTCATTGACAACGATCTCGGTTTCGGTGGCGCTCATAGTGGCTGGCCTCCTAGGTTGGCACCTAGCCTAGACGGCAGCCGTCGCCACCCGCACGGGATCTTGCCCGGCATCGCCGGGCCGCTGCGCCGCGGGCTAGGCCTTGCCCAGCAGCTGCTTGATCTCGACCGCCGCGACCCTCGCCTCGATCCGCATCAGCCCCAGGTTCGAACCGAGCGGGCCGGTCAGCACCAGGACCGCGTCCGTGCCCGCCGAGTAGACCACCATGTACCCGCGCTCCCCCCGCACCACTGCCTCGGCGAGATCGCCAAGATCGGTGCGTTCCGAGATGCGCTGCCCCAACCCCAGGGCAGTGGCCGCCATGGCAGCGATGCGGTCGGCGTCCGCCTCCGGAAAGTCGTGTGCGACCGGTAGGCCATCCACCGATGCGATCATCACCCCATGTAGTTCCGGAATCGAGCGGCGCATGTTGCCCAAGACCCGCGCCAGTTCGTCCGACTTGCTCACAGAATACGTGCTCATGATTCCCCCAATGTTGCGCCTGCACTGGCGCGTCCCCTTATTATGTGCCAGGCGGATATTACTCGATTTTGTCGGGTTGTATCATCACGAAGCTGAGCGGGGGGTTCAGCGGGGGCAAGCACCACTCAGGGGGAGAGGGGTCATGATGCGGCTTTGGGGGCTGGGGCTAGCTGCCACCATTTGTGCTCTGACTGGGGTTGTTGTAGCGGGTCCGGCGTGGATCGTGTATACCTCTGAGCACGGTATGGAGGCGGCTGCAGCAGGGGAGGTTGTCGGTCAATGGGACGACATCTCGGTCGAGTATGAGGGTCCAGACGCCCATGTCTACGGCAAGGTCGCCGCTGACCAGGTGGCCGATCTCCAGGCCGCCGTCGGTTCCGTCCCCGGGACCAGGCAGGTGGTGTTTGATGCGCAGATCGTGGCGATTCCACAGGAACTCCCTACAGTCGCACCCAGTGCCCCCCGCGCCACTCCCACTACCTCGGATAACCCGAAGGCGCAGTTGCCGTCGGCTGGAAGTGACCCTACGAACTCTAGACTGGCCTCCGAGTGCACCGCTTGTCGTTGAGGGCTGAGAGTTGTCCGGTTTTTTTTACGCGTATTGGCAGTTCTTCCTCGTCGTCGCAGCGGCGGCTCTACTGGGCTACCTCCTGGGGTGGTGGCTGCGTGGCATGGGGAGGACCAAGCGCATGGCAAAGGAATCACTCGGCGGCGCGAACGCCGGATCACACAAAGACGTCCAGTCAGCAAGAGTGCGCGCGGAGGCGCCGGCCGAGGACTCTGTGGTGTCACGGCTGCGCGCCCAGCTCAAACAGCGATCTCTCGAATTGGCGGCGCGAGACCGGGAACTCCAGCACCGCGAAGAGCAGTACTCACGGTTGGAGACCGCGGCCGTGACGGCGTGGGACGCAACTGTGCCGGCACTTGAGCAGCGCATCAGTGAACTCGAGGGGGATGCCCGTCGGTTGACCGAGCGGCTCGTAGTAGCCGAGGGGCTCCTGCAGGCGGGCAGCGAGCAGCGTCATCGCGAGGCGGGGAGGGCATCGTGAAGGGGAGATCAACGTGAGCCGAACTCAATTGATGTCGGCGGTGGGGGTGGCGAAGTCGTATGACGACAGACACATTCTCATCGACGCCACAGTGCACGTGATGGCGGGGGAGTGCGTCGGCATCACCGGCCGCAACGGGGCCGGAAAATCCACACTCTTATCGATCATGGCGGGCCGGCTGGAGGCCGACGCGGGCCGGATCGAGTTCGGCCACGGGATCGACGCCTCCCGGATCGGGCTGATCGCCCAGCGATTTCGTCTCGATCCCGGGCTCACCGTGGCCCAGGCGATGCTTCGGGACGGTGGGTTGTCCGGGCCGGCCCAACTCGACCGGGCGCGCGCGCTGCTCACTCGCTCTGGGGTGGCGCTTAGCCCCACCTCGCGGCTGGGCGGGCTGACTCGCCCCGAACTAGGGCTCGTGGAGTCGCTGCGGCTGTGGGCCGATGAATCCGCCGCTGTGGTTCTCGTGGACGAGGTGTCGGCGGCGTTCAACCCCCGCGAGGTCGACGAGCTTCACTGGATCATCGATCAGATCCGGCAGGAGGGGCGAAGCGTCGTCTACGTCTCGCATCGCGTCGACGAACTATCCGTGATCGCGAACCGGGTGCTCGTGCTGGCTGACGGGAGGCTCGAGACTCCCCATGAGGCGGCCAGGGCCGCGGCCGAGGAACCGACGCAGCACGAGGCTCAGATCGTCAAGCCTCGGTCATTTCTGCGCGGTGGCGATGCCCTGACAGTGCGCGACTTGGCGGCCGGGCGCACCTCCGAGGTCACCTTCAGCGTGGCGCCGGGAGAGATCGTGGGCCTGGTTGGGCCCCGGCATGCCGGGGTGGAAGACGTCGTGTCCGCGCTGACCGGTGAACTGCCCGCCAGGTCGGGGGCCATCGACATCTTGGGCCGGCGCGTCACGATTCCCTCCCGGCGTGCGGCCATCCTCCACGGCATCGGGCACCACCGCCCCGGAGCGGGGGCCGAGTTCGTGGCGGAGAACCTGCTGGCTGGCGAGCAGCAAGACGAGGGCTTTGAAGAATCGTTGAACTCGACGACGATCGCGTTGCTGGCGCTCGAAGAAGCTGATCGCTGGACCGCTGAGCTTGCCGGTGGGGCGCCCCCCTCGGTGGGGCAGCAGGAGCTGCGTAACTTGCGCACAGTGTTGGCCAGCGCCGCCTCGGTGCTGGTGCTTGAGGATCCGACGGCCGAGCTCGACGACAAGAGTCGGCAGCAGCTGTATTCCGACATCTCGGAGGCCACATCCCGAGGGGTGGCGATAGTGGTTGTTTCCTCGGAAGTGTCCGAGCTTGTGTCGTGGACAAATCGATTGCTCATTTTCGAAAACCATCGCCTGGTCGACGCCTGGGACACCGACACAGTCACCAGCGTCCGGCTGAGCAACGTGTTTCGCCGGGGAGCGCCGGCCTCAGAGACCCCGGACTGGCCGGATTTCGACGAACAAGAGGACGAGGTCGAGGTCTCCAAGGCGCGACGGGCGATTTTCGTCAACGATCCCGCGTTGGCCTCGGTCTACCCAGACGAGCGTGTCGCGGAAGGGTCGCGGCGGGCGTATTGACGCCACAGCCTTGATCCGCCACCTCGGCCAACGTACCAGGTGACAACGCTATCTACCACGATCGAAAATTCCTTCTCAATAAATCATTGACGCCGATATTTACGGCCCACCGCTAGATGGCTACTCTGGCTTCTTCAGTGGGCGAAAACCTAGTCGGGTTTTCGTGGCTTTGATAGTTACTTGAGGGGTGACATGATCGAGGCTCTTTCCGGTGTGGTGTCCCGGCGTATCTGGGTAGGGGCTACTTCGCTACTGCTCATCGCCTTGATGGCCGTGGTGCCGCTCCCGCGCGCGGCGGCCGATACCGGGGATGTCAATGATGCTGGGCTCGCGGCCGCCTGCTACAACACAAGCTTCGGCACCGATCAGGGTCCCACGGCCAACGGTGTGGGCTCCAATTCCGCGGCTGGCAATCTGACCCAGATCATGTATTCCGGCCGGACCGCCTTCGACGATGATAACAACGTGAATATTATCCGGATGGTCGGTAACCCCGTGACAGCCATTAGCACCATCCAAAGTCACGGGGGGATTTCCTTCACGCACGACCCCGGCCCGCAGTCGCACCAGGTATCAAATGTGACGGCGACGACGTTGCAGCAGGCTGAGTCCGCCGGCGCTTACCTGGAGTTCAGCTTCACCACTGATGGCGATTTCGCCAGCGCGGCCCTGGACTGGGCAGGGTTCCTCAATCGGCCAGCGACCAACCCCGCTTACTCCCTGGCATATTCCATCTCGGCCGGTGGCGGTCCATTCACCACGCTGGCCCAATGGTCGGTCCCCACCAACTACACCGGATCAAATGCCTATCCCTATGGGCGGTTCAACACCAAGGTCGATTACACCATCAGCGCCAACACGCAGTACACGGTAAGGATCTATCCTTATGCTGCGGCAGGATCCTTCGAGATTGATGACATGTTCGTCGCTTTTGACGTGTGCACCTACACAATCAGTGGAACAGTGATGAACGACATCACCGATGACGGAAACGTCAACGGCACCGGTATCGCCACCCTGGACGGCACCCAGCTGTATGCCGCCTTGACCTCGCCGACCGGGACAGTGCTCAACACGGCCGCAATCGCTTCCGACGGCACCTATGCATTCATCGGGGTCAACCACGCCACCAACTACCGGGTGGTGCTCACCGACTCCCCACCGACCATCGGAGGCAGCGTCTCGGCCCACCTGCCCGCCGGCTGGATCCACACCGGAGAGGACTTCAGCGATCAGTCGGGCAACGACGGCACCGCCGACGGTGCTGTCAGTGCTTTCACCACCAATGGCTCGGTTCCCCACGTCGACTTCGGTGTTGCCCGGGCCCCGATTCTGCTTGAGGTTTCAAAGCAGGTGACATCGCTGACCCCGGTGGATGTCAACGGCAACGCGCAGGTAGACGACGAGGTGTTCGACGTCGTCTACCGGGTGGCGGTGACAAACAACAGCGTCATCGGCACCGATTACACGCTCACCGATACCCCCGGATTCTCCACGGGAGTGGCGATCCAGGCTCCGCTGCCCACCGTAATTGCCGTCGGCTCCGCACCGACGCCGACCAACTCCTGGAACGGCAGCGTCCTGACCATCCAGGGCGCCGCCACGCCCATCGCGGCGGGCGCGACTCACTCCTATGACGTGACTATCCGCACCTCCATCGCCGGCCTGAACGCCGATCCGGGTGTCTATACCGCCTGCTCAAGCGGGGATCCATCACCGGGGGAGGGCTTTTACAACCAGGCGAGCATCAGCCACGGCGGCCTGATCTCAGACACCGCGGAAGCCTGCACCGATCTGCCCTCGCCGCGCACCGAGGTCACCAAGTCGGCCACAGCATCGGAGCCGGTGTTCCTTGGTAACGGGCGCTACCAGGTGGTGTGGGACGTGACCGTCACCAACCCCGGGTCCGTGCCCGCCAGCTATGACCTTGCCGACGTCTTCACCCCGGGCACCGGAATCACAGTCGAATCGGCAGCTGTGGCAACCTCACCCTCGGGCATCGGCGACGGGGGTTTCGACGGTGCCACCGACACTGTCCTGGCCAGCGACCAGATCATCGGGCCGGCGACCACTCACACCTACACAGTCACCTCGGTCCTGGCCGTCCCGGCCGGTGCGGCGCCGGCCGACCTGACCTGCAACGGCAGCACCCCGGGCAGTGGCCTGTTCAACACCGCCACCCTGGACGGCAGCACCGCTGCCACGGCCTGCGTCAGTGTGCCCCAGGGAGAGCTCTCGCTCAGCAAAACCGTCAGCCTCGGCCCGTCCCTGCTGGATCCGGCCACGGGGCGATACTCCATCGAATACACAATCACCGCCCGCAACACTGGCAACGGCCCGCTGACCTATGACCTGAGCGATGCCCTCGAACTCGGTGACGGGATCAGCGTCGCTGCCGTCGACGCGGACCCGGATCCCAATCCCGGGATCACCCAGGTCACCACCACATCGGCAGGCGGGCTGCCCAAGGGAACCGCGGTTGCCTCGTGGAGCGGCTCCGGCGCGACCACCACGGCATTCACCGGGGTCCCGCTGGGCGCCGGTGAGGTCGATACCTACCGGGTCGTGGTGGAGGTCCTGGCCGATGCGGGGCTGAGCCCCACCGCCGCTGACTGTGAGCTCAGCGGCGGCGAGACCGGCACCGGACTGCGTAACTCGGCCAGCGCCAGCTACGGCGCCACCAGCGTGAATGCCACAGCCTGCGGCCAGATCCCGCCCGGGCAACTCAACATCACCAAGTCGATAGCCTCGGCACCGGTCTACGATTCCGGCAGCGGCCTGTGGAGCGCCGCATACTGGATCACCGTCTACAACGCGGCAGACGGCCCGGGCACATACACCCTCACCGACGACTTCGGCTTCGCGCCCGGCACCACTGTCGAGGCCGTATCGGTCACCGGGCCCAGCGGGATCGCCGTCAACCCAGGCTTCGACGGCGATGGCGATCAGCGGATCTCCGGGCCGGTCGGCCTGCTCGGGCGGCAGTATCACACCTACCGGGTGACCGTCTCGCTGAGCGTTGACGCCAGTTTCAATCCCGCGGACGCCGGGTGTGCCACCCCGCAGCCAGGTGCGGGCATGTTCAACACGGCAAGCCTCGACAACGGTGCCACTGACTCGGTCTGCGCCGCGCTCGGCACCCCCGAGATGTCGATCGCGAAGGTTTTCCAAGACACCGACGGCGACCCGGCCAACGGCGATCCCACCGGATACTCGGTGGATGGCGCGGGGAACTTCACGATGGTCTACGACGTGATCGTCACCAACAGCGGCTCGGCCCCCGGCTTCTACCTGCTTACCGACCAGGTCAGCTACGGCGGGCACATCTCGGCCACGAACGTCTCGGTAGTCACCGATTCCGGGAGCCCGCTCAATCCCAACTTCGACGGCGGCGTGCTCACCGCCGCCGACACCGCCGTCATCTCGTCGCCGACCCGCATCGAGCCAGGTGGCACGCACACCTTCACCATCACTGTCAGCGGCACCGCCGTCGATGTCGGGCCGGCCGATCCAGCCGCTGACTGCACACTGGATGGCGGCGAAACCGGCACCGGTTACCTCAACACAGCGACCCTCACCTCGCAGGGCCTCTCGCTCAGCGATGACGCATGCCATCCCGCCGAGCCGCCCGTGATCACCATGACTAAGAGCGCCACAACGGCGCACCCGGTGATCAACCCCGATCAGAGCCTGTCGGCCAGCTACGTCATCACCGTCAGCAACAGCGGCGGAGGAGCTGGCACCTATGACCTGCGCGACACGCTCCAGCTCGGCGATCAGATCACCGTCGGATCGGCCGCGATCACCAACACGAGCCCAGGCGGTATCACAGTGAACCCGGCCTGGGATGGTGCCACAGCTACCACTGTGGTGACGGATCAGCTGATCGCCGCCGGGCAGACCCACACCTATCTCGTCACGCTCACCGCGTCGGTGGCGGGCGCGGCCACGGCATCGGCGCGCGACTGCACGCTTGATTCCGGTGAGGCAGGCACCGGTCTGCTCAATGGGGCTTCGCTCGATCACGGCGGTGACGTCGTGACCAGCTCGGCCTGTCTGGCGGCGCCGATGCCGACGTACCTTACGAGCAAGCGGGTGGTGGCCGGGCCTCAGCAGACTGCGGACGGCAACTGGCAGCTGAGCTACCTCATCAACGTCGGCAACTCCGGTGGGGGCCCCGGCTCCTACCAGCTCAGCGATGCCCTCGCTTTCGGTGAGGGGGCCGAGGTCATCTCTGCCACGGCGACGAACCTCACCCCCGGAACCGTCAGCACCAATGCCGCCTGGAATGGCGCAGACACCACAGCGATCACTACCGGGCAGGTCCCGCTGCCTGCGGGTGCGGTGCACACCTACCAGGTCGACGTGGAGGTGGATACCTCCAGGGTGACCTCCGCTACAGCGGCGGACTGCACCCTCGACAGCGGCGAGACCGGAACGGGGCTGCGCAACGCTGCCACGCTGACCCCTGCCAACGCGGACGCGGTCTCGGCTGAGGCGTGCGCCCAGGCCCCGCTGAGTCACATCACCCACACGAAAACGGTGCTGAGCGGTCCGGAACTCGTCAGCGGCGACACCTACGAGGTCAACTACCAGATCGTGGTCGCGAATTCCGGCGGTGGCGCGGGCCACTACGATCTCGACGATGCCCTGGATCTGGGCACCGGCCTGAGTGATGTCACGGCAACCGTCTCGGTCGATCAGCCCAGCATCACCCCTGATGCCGGTTGGGACGGGATCGGTGCTACCACGTTGGCGACCGATCAGCAGATCATGCCCGCCGTGGGGGGCGTGGCTACCACCCACGTGTGGCGGGTCAGGGTCCGGTTCAACGTCGACGCGACGATGACTATCGCTGAGCGACGCTGCGCCACCGACGGCACGGGCGGAAGCGGCGCCTTTAATACCGCCACTGTCAGCGTGGGAGGCGCCGTAACCAACGAATCCGCCTGCGTATCGATTCCCGAGCCCAACCTTGCCATCAGCAAACGCGTCGTGAGTGGCCCCACGCTCACCGCCGACGGCACGTGGCGATTGGCCTACCGGATCACCGTCGCTAACACCGGCACCGGCCCCGGATCCTATGAGCTGTCCGATCAGCTGCGCCCCGCAGACGGCGCCGTGATCCAGTCCGCCACGCTCAGCGCCACCGATCCGCTCGGGCTGCCGATCAACCCCGGCTGGGACTCGGTCACCGACCAAGCGATCACCGCCTCGGCAGTGGCGATCCCTGCGGCCCAGACCCACAGCTACGAGCTCAGCTTCGAGATTGACGCCGCGGCAGTGACCGACGCTGGCGCCGCCGACTGTGTGCTGGGCGAGGCGGAGACCGGTACGGGCCTGCGCAACGACGCCACCTTGAGCACTAGCGAATCCGGTGCGCTAACCGCGAGCGCGTGTGCCCCGGTGCCGATGGAGCGCATCACCCATTCCAAGCGGATAACCCTCGGCCCGAGCCTGGTCTCGGGCACCACCTACCGCGTCATTTACGCCATCAACGTCGCTAACGGTGGCGACGGACCGGGGCGCTACAATCTGGCCGACTCGCTGGACCTGGCCAGCGGCCTGAGGCTGGTGTCGGCTGAGCTGACCGCTGCGGATTCCGAGCTCACCCCCGATCCCGCCTGGGACGGCCGCGGATCGGATGTGGTGACCTCCGGCCAGCTGATCATGCCCGCCGCCGGCGACGTGCCGCGGGTGCAGACCTGGCTTGTCGCCGTCGAGTTCGAGGTCGATCCGGCCATGCCTGCCGCCGAGCGGGGCTGCTCGGTGCCGGCGAGCCCCGGAGGTGGGGCGTTCAACAGCGCCACCCTGACGGTGGGCGGCCTGAGTAGCGATTCCGCCGCGTGCGCCAGCATCCCTCAGGCATCGATTTCGGTCACGAAACAGGTGGTGGGCCGGCCGAGCCCCGCCGGTGAGGGTCAATGGTCGATCAGCTACGACGTCACCGTCGCCAACACAGGCGGGGGGCCTGGCATATATCGCCTCACCGATGGGTTGCAGTTCGGCCACGGGATCACTGTCGAGTCGGCCAGCGTCACCAACACAGCTCCCGGTGGCATCGCCACCAACCCGGGCTGGGACGGGCTCAATGATGTCGACATCACCACGGCCGACGAGCCCCTCCTGGGCATGACGAGCCACCGCTACCGGGTCGTCGCGGTGGCTGGCGCGGCAGGCACGCTCAGCGACGCCTCCGCCGACTGTGCGCTGGGCGCCGGGGAGGACGGAACAGGCCTGCGTAATCGGGCCGGCATCCTCACCCCTGATGCGGGTCAGCAGGCGCAGGTATGCGCCGCGTTCCCGACCGAGGCCAGCATGTCGTTGGTGAAGTCGATCGAGCGGGTGGCCGACAGCAACCGCAATGATCGCGTGGACGCAGGCGACATCATCCATTACGGCTTCACTATCGCAAATACCGGGGCGAGTCGGCTGAGCGATGTGGCCGTGACCGACGACAATGCCGAAGTCGCCGGAGGCCCGATCGACCTGGCGGTGGGGGAGGTGGACGCCTCGACGTTCACTGCCTCGCACGTCATCACTGTTGCCGATGTCGTCTCAGGTGGCGTGGAAAATACCGCTCAGGGCACTGCGACGTGGGGCGATGGCCAGCGGATCCTCGCACTCTCGGATGCAGGCACGGCTGCCGACGGCTCGGATGTTGACGATCCCGGCGCTGCCGAGACGGACAACCCGCTGGGGGAAAACTCCAACGATTCCACCAATCCAGCCGACGACCCCACCACACTCCTGATCGAGGCCGTGCCATCGCTGAGACTCACCAAACGGGCCGTCGACGATTCCTTCGACGCGGCCGGGGACCTGGTTCGGTTTGAGATCACAGTGACCAACGACGGTTCGGTGCCGCTGCGCGATGTGATGGTGGCAGATCCACGGGCCGAGACCCTCGGATGCCAGCCAGGCACCAGCCTCGACCCGGGCGAGAGCCTCACCTGCCGGGCCACGATGCGTGCCACGGCGGATGACGTAGCCGCCTCGGGCGCCACCAACCGCGCCTGGTCCACCGCTCGGTGGGCTGACCAGCTGTGGTTCAGCAGCGACACGGCCAGCGTGGCCTACGACGATGGCCTGCCTGGCATGGGCGGACCTGGGCTCGCGTGGCTGGTGGGCGGGGCGGCGCTGGCCGTGGCGGGTCTAGCAGTGCTGTGGTGGCGTCACCGCCGATTGCGCGGGTAGTCCGGCCTGGTGAACGGGAATACCGGACCCCCTGTGAGGGTTGAGTGAGGTAGACTCAACTCTAATAAAGCACGGGAGGATGACCTGCGTGGATACCGAAAAGCTCACCACCAAAAGCCGCGACGCCGTGACCTCAGCGGTGCGGCAGGCGCTCACCAACGGCAACCCCAGCGCCGAGCCGGCGCACTTGCTGCATGGACTGCTGCTGGTTCCCGACAACACCGTCGGCCCGCTGCTGACCGCAGTCGGAGCGGACCCGGGCAGCATCGATGCCGGGGCTGTGGCCGCCATCGGCAAGCTACCTTCCAGCCAGGGCTCCTCGGTGTCGCAGCCGACGCTCTCCGGCGCTTTGGCGCGCGTACTTGCCGCAGCCGAAACCCTCGCCGGTGAGCTGGGCGATAGTTTCGTCGCCACCGAACATCTCCTGATCGGCCTGGTTGACGTGCCCTCCGAGGCCGCGAAGGTGCTCGCCGAGGCGGGCGTGACGGCCGCGGGACTCAAGGAGAAGTTCAACGAGCTGCGGGGCGGCAAGCGCGTCACATCCGCCGAGAGCGAGGGCGGGGAGTCCGCCCTGGACAAGTATTCGCTCGATCTCACCCAGGCCGCCCGCTCCGGCAAACTCGATCCGGTCATTGGGCGTGATTCCGAGATCCGGCGCGTGGTGCAGGTGCTGGCCCGGCGCACCAAGAACAACCCAGTACTGATCGGGGAGCCCGGGGTCGGCAAGACCGCCGTCGTCGAGGGCCTGGCATTGCGGCTGGTCGAGGGGGATGTGCCGGATTCGCTGCGCGATCGCAGGCTGGTCAGCCTCGATCTTGCCTCGATGGTCGCCGGGGCGAAGTACCGCGGCGAGTTCGAGGAGCGCCTCAAGGCGGTCCTGAGCGAGATCAAGGAGGCCGAGGGCCAGGTCATCACCTTCATCGACGAGCTGCACACAGTGGTCGGCGCCGGAGCCTCCGGCGAGGGGGCGATGGACGCGGGCAACATGCTCAAGCCCATGCTCGCCCGCGGTGAACTGCGCATGATCGGAGCCACCACCCTCGATGAGTTCCGTGAACGCATCGAGAAGGATCCGGCGCTGGAGCGCCGGTTCCAGCAGGTCTTCGTCGACGAGCCGAGCGTGGAGAACACGGTAGCTATCCTGCGCGGCCTTCGCGAGCGTTACGAGGCCCACCACAAGGTGCGGATCACCGACGGGGCCCTGGTGGCCGCCGCCGCGCTATCCAACCGCTACATCACTTCGCGTCAGCTGCCGGACAAGGCAATCGACCTGGTCGATGAGGCCGCGTCACGGCTGCGGATGGAGATCGATTCCTCGCCCGAAGAGATCGACATGTTGCGCCGCGATGTCGATCGCATGACTATGCAGGCCTTCGCGCTGGAGAAGGAGGACGACGAGGCATCCCGGGAGCGTTTCGCCGCGCTCAGCGCCGAGCTTGCCGACGCCAAGGAGGAACTACGCGGGCTCGAGGCACGGTGGGAACATGAGAAAGCCGGGCTGAACCGGGTCGGTGATCTGAAGGAACGTATCGATCAGCTCCGGCTTGAGGCGGACCAGGCGCAGCGTTCCGGTGACCTGACCCGGGCCTCGCAGATCCTCTACGGCGATATCCCGGCCGTCGAGCGGGAGCTCGACCAGGCCTCGGCAGCTGAGGCGCAACCGGCCTCGTCGATGGTCAGCGAGGAGGTCACCGAGACCGATATCGCCGAGGTGGTGGGGGCCTGGACGGGTATTCCTACCGGGCGGCTGCTCCAGGGCGAGGCGGAAAAGCTGCTGGATATGGAGGCCCGGCTGGGTCGTCGGCTGATCGGGCAACGCGAGGCGGTGCAGGCGGTCTCCGATGCCGTGCGTCGTTCCCGCGCCGGGATCTCCGATCCGAATCGGCCCACCGGATCCTTCCTGTTCCTCGGGCCCACCGGGGTCGGTAAGACTGAGTTGGCCAAGTCTCTCGCGGACTTCCTCTTCGACGATGAGACGGCGCTCGTGCGCATCGACATGAGCGAGTACTCCGAGAAGCACTCGGTGGCCCGGCTGGTGGGCGCACCTCCCGGCTACGTCGGCTACGAGGAGGGTGGACAGCTCACCGAGGCAGTGCGGCGTCGTCCCTACTGCGTCGTGCTACTCGACGAGGTGGAGAAGGCCCACCCGGACCTGTTCAACATCTTGTTGCAGGTGCTCGACGACGGCCGCCTCACCGACGGGCAGGGCCGCACTGTCGACTTCCGCAACACGATTCTGATCATGACCTCCAACCTTGGATCGCAGTTCCTGGCCGATCAGTCGATCGCGCAGCAGGACAAGCGGGAGAAGGTCATGGGCGTGGTGCGGCAGGCGTTCCGGCCTGAGTTCCTCAACCGGCTCGACGACATAGTCTTGTTCGATCCGCTCACCCGCGACGAGTTGGGCCGGATAGTGGAGATCCAGCTGGACCGACTGAACCGTCGGCTGGAGCCGCGCCGGATCACTGTCGAGGTCAGCCAGGCCGCCAAACAATGGCTGGGTTCGGCTGGCTTCGACCCGGTCTACGGTGCCCGCCCGCTGCGTCGCCTGGTTCAAACTTCGGTGGAGGACTCGCTCGCGCGAGGGCTGCTCGCCGGGGACATCCACGACGGCCAGCGGGTGCGGTTCGAGGCCGCCGATGATGGTGCCGGGTTGCGCATCGAGTGAATGTGGGGTCGTGGCCGCTGGCCCGCGGGTGGCCGGACTCCCGACGGGTGTGTGGCGTAGCGTTGTCATCAGGAGGCAACGATGCACACCAGGACTGAGCAGGACTCGTTGGGCCAGTGGGAGGTTCCGGCCGAGGCCTACTGGGGAATCCACACGGCACGGGCGCTACACAATTTCGCCATCAGCCGCCGCCAGATCAACGTCTATCCCGATTTGATCGTCGCGTTCGCCCAGGTGAAGCAGGCAGCGGCCCGCGCGAACCGCGACATAGGCGTGCTCGACGCCGAGCGTGCGGGGCTCATCGATCGGGCGTGCCAGGAGATCATCGACGGCCAGCTGCGCGATCAGTTCGTCGTCGGCGTCATCCAGGGAGGCGCCGGAACCTCGACGAATATGAACTTCAACGAGGTCATTGCCAACCGTGCGCTGGAGCTGTCCGGGCGCCCGAAGGGTGACTACGACTTCATCTCCCCGTTGGATCATGTCAATCGGTCCCAGTCCACCAACGACACGTACCCGACGGCGGTCAAACTCGGCCTGGCCGCCGGGCTGCAGCGTCTGGAACGCGAGCTTGACCTGCTCCGGGACTCGTTTCGGCGCAAGGGGCGCGAGTTCCGCGACATCCTCAAGGTGGGGCGGACCCAGTTGCAGGACGCGGTGCCGATGACGCTGGGGCAGGAGTTCCGCGGCTTCGCCACCACCCTGGGCGAGGACATCGAGCGGTTCCGCGACGTGCGGCCGCTGTTGCTGGAGATAAACCTCGGCGCCACGGCAATCGGGACGGGCATCAATGCCGATCCGGCCTATGGGCCTGCTGTCCTGACGCACCTGCGTGCGATCACCTCAGCGGAGCTGGCCAGGGCGCACGATCTGATCGAGGCCACCAGCGACACGGGTGTGTTCATGTCGGTGTCGTCGGTGATGAAGCGTTGCGCCATGAAGCTGTCAAAGATCGCCAACGATTTGCGCCTGCTCAGTTCGGGACCGCAGGCGGGGCTGGGTGAGATCACGCTGCCAGCGGTGCAGGCGGGATCTTCGATCATGCCAGGCAAGGTGAACCCGGTCATCCCCGAGGCCGTGAACCAGGTGGCGTTCGTGATCGCCGGAACCGACGTGACTGTGTCGATGGCCAGCGAGGCGGGGCAGCTGCAGCTCAACGCGTTCGAGCCCGTGATGGCGCACTCGCTGCTGCAGAACTCGACCTGGCTGCGGCGGGTCGCCCGCACCTTCCGGATCAACTGCGTCGAAGGCATCACCGCCCGTACCGACCGGCTGGCGGCACTGGTCGATACATCCGTGGGCGTGGTCACCGCGCTGACACCGCGCATCGGGTACGCCGCGTCGAGCCAGCTGGCGAAGGAGGCGCTGGCCGGCGCCGGCTCGGTTGCTGATCTCGTAGTGTCCAAAGGGCTGCTCAGCGCAGCAGAGGTGGCCGAACTGCTCGAACCAAGCCGCCTATCTGGTGGTCAGACGGAGACCGGGCCCATGCCGATGCTGACACCCGAACTGATCGCGCAGCTCGAAGGCGAACTCGACGATGCCGACCGCAGGGATGAGGCCTGAGACCGTCGAGACCAGCACGTGGCGGCAGGGGCTATCGTGGGGCTGCCCCTCACCGATCTCTCAAGATCTCAAGGACCTCGTCAGCCTCGGCCTTGTAGCCCGCTTCGGTGTAGTGGAACGAGCCCATGCTGACCGGCACGTTCCCGGGATAGTTCGATTGATCGAAATCCCATGCCAGTTCGTTGACGTGGGGTTCATCATCCCCAATTCGGTGCCCTTCGTAGGCTTGGTTCGGATCGTAATAGATCACCCCCGATTCCTCCGCCGCCGCTCTAATGGCGGCATTGGCCTCGATGGTTCGTTGATTCATCCAGGCCTGCTCCTCGACAGTCATGTCTCCCAGGCTGCCTTCAACCAAATCCGCGCCGACTTGAATGTCGTCGTGGATGTAGTCCTGCTCCCGCATCCCCTCGGCGCTGCCGGGGTTCGGCTGGGTGAACATCGTCCCATAGCCTGCTACGACAATGGTCTTATTGGGTGCTCGGTCCTGAATCTCGGCGATGGCCTCGCGAATGTTGCTCTGGAGGTCTTGGTTAATCACCTCTTGGGCTTTTTTGGCGTTCTCGGTCGAGGTGCCGTCGACGTTCATGACCAGGTCGGAAAGAACTGCCGCGAAATGAGCGTCGTTCGCGCCGGTCCGTAGATAGACGACGCCCTCGTCGTAGGTCTTTGCCGGGAACGCCTGCTCCAGCTGGGCCGCTTCCGAGTTCTGCTGGTTGTACTGAGTGAGGTGCTCGGAGGCGCTTCCCGAACACGCCACATTGACCGAGTTGACACCCATGAGGCCAGCGAGCTGAACCCCCACCCCGATATCGGAGCGATGGCAGTAATTTCCTTTTGTGTTGGTGGGGGAGTCTGGCGGGGATAGAGTCTCCGCCGAGACCGTGGAATCGCCCAGGCTGATCACTTCCATCCCTTCGTATTGTTCGGCCAGTGAGCGTACGCTGCGACGCTCGGACGTCCCCGCCCCTGCTGAGCCGACATTGTTGACCGGTCCGGAATAGGAGATCCGGCCCAGTGTGGCTTGAAACTCCTCGATGGCGGCGGCGAACCTGGCAGTGACCCGATCCACCTCGCCCTGAAGCTCCTGTTCTCGCGCCAGGAGCCGCTGCCAGGTGTGCTCGAGTTCCGGGGTGAGCTCCTGGTTCATGTCCCCGGATGCCGACATCTGCGCCGTCAGTCGAGATACCTGCTCCAGGCAATAGCTGCGCTCCGGCTCCAGCCCCCTCAGTGCGTCAGCGAAGTCCTCCAGCGCGCCAGCCATGCCCCGGCCCATGGCCTCAACCTCGGTCATCTGGAGGTCCACCACATCCATCCCCGCCAGGAACTCCGCGGTATGCGAAGTCTCGTAGTGGCCCTCCATTCCGCGATAGATGACCTGTACATGCTGCGCATGCGCCATCAAGGTATAGGCGTGAGCCTTGATGTTCGAGACCACCGGGTCCAGCGAGCCAGGCTGTGGCCAGTGCTGAAGCTTGGAAACATCCACTGTCATTCTTGGGCCGCTTCCTGATCGCTGTAGGAGGGTTGTCCCAACCGGGCCACCGCCAGCTCGTTGCGCCGAAACGCCATATCGCTGCGCAGAAACGCCATCTCAGCGTTGATTCCCCTGGTGATGTGAGACATTGCCTTGGATGCCTCATCGAAGGCATCCAAAGCGGCCCCCGCGCGCTCCAGTACTTCTTTGGCGTTGTCCTTCGACGCGAAATACGCCTGGTCGATGAGCCCGGTGAATACCGAGCTCAGTGCTGACGGAAGTGATCTGCATAGCTCGTTTTCGGTGCCAAGGGCTGACTCGGCCTCGACCACCGCACTCCCCAGCTGGGTGAAGTATTGATCGAATTCATCGACCTCTTGCGCAGCTTCATCGATAATCCTGCGGCACATGTGGGGATTAATCTCGTACGTCACAAACCCTCCTGGCAATTACCCGATAAGGACTCCACTACAGATTAACAGCGGGGGGGGTTCACGAGAGCGTTTCGACGGTGGGCTTGCTGAGCCTTCCGCGAACCGATCGGTTCCATCGCCTGCGGCGGGAGCTCCGCCTCGCACCGCAGGCCGCCAGTCACCGGGGGTGATGGCTGAGGACTACGAGCAGGGCCCGGGCATAGGCGTTCTCGCAGCCGGGGTCGGTGATGCTGTGCTCCCGGCCGTCGGTCACCACCCGCACCTCAAAGCCCTGGTCGGTGCGGGTGAGGCTGTCGAATGAGCCGTGCAGTGATTCGCGCAGCTGATGCTCGTGGGGCAACCACACAGTGGTGTCTTGGGCCACGGAGTCCAGGGCCCACTCGGTGGTGCCGTTGAAGGTGAAGATGGTCCCGGTATCGAGTTCCCGCGCCTCGATGACCATATCGGCCAGGTGGAAGGTCTCGTCGACCATCTGAGCATTGGTCACCACGAAGCGATCTCCGTTGGCGGGGGTCCACGTCAGCCCGGCATTGCGGAGCTGGATGGCGAGGGTGAGGTCGAGCATCAGTGCTCCCTTCGGGCGTGTCCATCCTATCCTCCGGGGGCGGTAGGCTGACCCAGTGCTACGTCCGGACGGTCGCCTCACTTACGAACTCGACGCCGATGAGCGTTCACCCCAGGACGCCTGCGGCGTGTTCGGGGTCTGGGCGCCCGGTGAAGACGTCAGTCAGCTGACGTTCTATGGCCTGTTCGCGCTGCAACACCGCGGCCAGGAATCCGCCGGGATGGCGGTGTCCAATGGGAAGCGGATCACTGTATTCAAGGACATGGGCCTGGTGGCGCAGGTCTTCGACGACACCACTCTCACCTCGCTGCGAGGCAAGCTGTGCATCGGCCACACCCGGTATTCGACCACCGGCGCCTCGGTGTGGAACAACGCCCAGCCGTCGTTTCGCGCCACCACCGCTGGTGGCGTCGCCCTGGCCCACAACGGCAACCTGACCAATACCGGTGAGCTGGAACAGTGGCTGGGCGAGCTTGACCCTTCACTGCACGTGCCCGAGAAGAAGTCGATGGATTCCACCAACGACACCTCCCTGGTGCTGGCGTTGATGACGGGCATCGGCCTGGACGACATTGAGGCGGCCGCGCTGGAAGTGCTGCCGCGGCTGCGGGGGGCATTCAGCCTCACCTTCATGACCGAGAACACTCTGTTCGCCGCGCGCGACCCGCAGGGGATTCGGCCACTTGTGCTGGGTCGATTGGCACATGGCTGGGTGGTGGCATCGGAGACCTCGGCACTCGACATCGTCGGGGCGTCGTTCGTCCGTGAGGTCGAGCCAGGGGAGATGATCGTGATCGACGAGGCGGGGTTGCGCACCCACCGCTTCGCCGCGGCGGCTCCCAAGGGATGCCTGTTTGAATATGTCTACCTCGCCCGCCCCGACACCACCATCGCCGGGCGCGGTGTGCACGCAGCTCGGGTCGACATCGGCCGTCACCTGGCCCGGGAGCACCCAGTCGAGGCCGACCTGGTGATCCCGGTCCCGGAGTCCGGCACGCCATCGGCCATCGGCTATGCCGACGAGTCCGGCATTGCCTACGGGCAGGGGCTGGTCCGCAACACCTACGTGGGACGCACATTCATCCAGCCCAGCCAAACCATCCGCCAGCTCGGGATCCGGCTCAAGCTCAACCCGTTGCGTGAGGTCATCGAGGGGAAACGCCTGGTAGTGGTGGACGATTCCATCGTGCGTGGCAACACTCAGCGGGCTTTGGTGCGGATGTTGCGGGAGGCCGGAGCCAGCGAGGTGCACGTGCGGATCTCGTCGCCGCCGGTGCAATGGCCTTGCTTCTACGGCATCGATTTCGCCACCCGAGCCGAACTCATCGCCCCCGGGCTCGCCGTGGCCGATGTGTGCCGTTCCATCGGTGCCGACAGCCTCGGATACGTCTCGCTCGAAGGCCTCACCGAGGCCACCCATCAGGGTGCCGACCGGCTGTGCCGGGCGTGCTTCGACGGTCACTACCCGGTGGGCATCCCCCCGGAACAGGCCGACCTACTGCACTTGGAGGACTCGTGAGCCAGCAATCCGCCTATGCCGCCGCCGGAGTCGACATCGAGGCGGGTGAGCGTGCCGTCGAGTTGATGAAGGCCTCCGTGGCCCGATCCCACCGCCCCGAGGTCCTCGGGGGCCTGGGTGGCTTCGCCGGCTTCTTCGATGCCTCCGCGCTGGCTGCTTACCGGCATCCGGTGCTGGCCACCTCGACGGATGGCGTGGGCACCAAGGTCGCCATCGCCCAGGCCCTCGACCGGCACGACACGATCGGGTTCGACCTGATCGGGATGCTCGTCGACGATCTGGTCGTGGTGGGTGCCGAACCGCTCTTCGTTACCGACTACATCGCCTGTGGCAAGGTCGTCCCCGAGCGGATCGCGGCGATCGTCTCCGGTATCGCCGAGGCGTGTATCGCGGCCGGTTGCTCGCTGGTGGGCGGCGAGACGGCCGAACACCCCGGGCTCCTGGGGGCGGGGGAGTACGACATTGCCGGGGCCACCACGGGCGTGGTCGAGAAGGACAATATCCTTGGCCCCGAGCGGGTCCGCCAGGGGGATGTGGTCATCGCCATGGCCTCCTCCGGGCTGCACTCCAACGGTTACTCCCTGGTGCGCCGGGTGCTGCTGGAGCAGGCAGGGTGGTGGCTGGATCGACACGTCGAGGAACTCGGCCGCACCCTGGGCGAGGAACTCCTGGAGCCCACCAAGGTCTACGCGCTGGATGTGCTGGACCTGATCGCCCGCGTCGAGGTACATGCCCTCAGCCACATCACCGGCGGCGGCCTTGCCAACAACCTCGCCCGGGTCATCCCCGCGGGGCACCAGGCGGTGCTGCGCCGGGATTCCTGGACGCCGCCGGCGATCTTCCAGGTGGTGCAGCAGGTGGGCCAGCTTGGCCAGGACGACGTCGACGCCACACTCAACATGGGCGTCGGGATGGTGGCGATCCTGCCACCGGAGGCGGCGGGCCCGGCGATGACGGCGCTGCAGGCACGCGACGTGAAGAGCTGGGAGCTCGGCGAGATCCGCGCCAACCCCGACCCGACGGCACCCCGCGCCCTGCTGTCATAGACCATCCGGCACAGGCCTCCGGGCCGTCGCGTCGCGGCCCGTTGACATCGGTCAAACAAGTGTTTAGCATATTGAACATGCGTTTAAGGACTCCGGCGGATGAACGGATCCTCCTGGCGGCCCGCGATCTCTTCGGCCGACAGGGAATTCGCACCACGACGGTGCGCCAGATCGCCGAAGCGGCCGAGGTGTCCCCGGGGCTGGTGATTCACCACTTCGGCAGCAAGGACGGCCTCCGAGACGCCTGCGATGAGCAGTTGATGGTGCAGTTAGCGCAGGCAACCGACTCGCTCGGCGACGACAAGGACGCCTTCCACCCGATGGCCAAGCTGGCGTTGCTCGAATCATCGCTGAGCTACCTCAACGCGTCGCTGCTGGCCGGCGGCCCCGGCGCGGACCAACTTTTCGACGGGCTGTGCGACCTGACCGAGGTGATGTTCGCCGCGATGCCCGATCAGGTCCGTCCCTCCAGCGACCCACGAGCGCTCGTGGCGACGGTCGTCGCCCAGTCCTGCGGCATCGGTCTCCTGGGAGACCGGATCGCCCACCGCCTGGGGGGCCAGAGCCTCACCGATCCCGATGTGTACTCCCGCTCCACAGCCTCCGCGTTGGAGGCCTACACCGAAGGGCTGCTGGTTGACCGGCAGTGGCTCGACTCGATGCGCCAGACAGCCGCCTCGGCGCTCATCGCCGATTCGGATCCTCCTGGCGACGAGGCGCCGACGCAGTAGATCTTTCACCCACCTTCCACCAACTCCGAGGACTCCCATGCCCAACGCGATCGAGATCCGCGACCTCACCAAGACATTCGGGCGCACCGTCGCTCTCGACCATCTGAACCTCACCATCCCCACCGGCGAGGTGCACGGGTATCTCGGTCCTAACGGGGCCGGCAAGACCACAACTATCCGCGTGTTGCTCGGACTGCTGCGACCCGACGCCGGTAGTGCCAGGTTGCTGGGCGGGGACCCGCAACGAGACGCCGTCGAACTGCACCGACGCCTGGCCTACGTTCCCGGAGACGTTGAATTGTGGCCCAACCTCACCGGCGGCGAAGCCATCAGCGTGTTCACCCGGCTGCGCGGTGAGGCCGACAGCAAGCGCATCGACGAACTGTGTGAGACTTTCGCTCTGGACCGCAGCAAGAAGGGCCGGACCTACTCCAAGGGCAACCGGCAGAAGGTGGCCCTGGTCGCCGCGCTCGCCAGTGACGCCGAGCTGTTCATCTTCGACGAGCCGACCTCCGGCCTGGACCCCCTGATGGAGGCGGCCTTCCGCGCAGAGGTCGACACGATCACCTCGCGCGGTGCGACAGTCCTGCTCAGCAGCCACATCCTGTCCGAGGTGGAGGCCCTGGCCGACACCATCTCGATCATCCGCGACGGTCAGATAGTCGAGACCGGATCGTTGGCACAGATGCGTCACCTCCGGCGGACCCTCATCGAGGCCACCACCATCCGTCCGGTCACCGGCCTGACCGAGGTGCCCGGCGTGCATGAGGCGGTCATCGACGGCACCAGCTTCGTCGCGGAGGTCGACGCCGACGATGTGGGCGCCGTCATGGCGGCTCTGGCGGAGGCGGGGCTGGTCAATCTCAGTGCGCAACCCCCGTCGCTGGAGCAGATGCTGCTGCGCCACTACGACGCGTCCCACGACGGTGCGGCATGAGCGCCACACTCACAAACACGGGTGCCCTGCTGCGCCTCGACGCGCGACGCGACCGAATCCGTGGCACCGTCTGGGTGCTCGGCGTGTCGATCTTCGTGCCCTATGTCATGGTCGCCTACGCGACGCTGCTGTCCGGGAGCCAGGAGATGGCGGGCATCTTGTCGATGGTCGCGAACCCCGCGATGACGCTGTTCACGGGGCCCGGTTACGGGCTCAGTGAGGCACTCGCCGAGAGCGACCTGGCGGCGCAGGTGATCTTCGCCGGGGTCTATTGGGGCTACGTGCTGATCTTCGTGGCCCTCATGAACATCCTGCTCATCTCGCGGCACACCCGCGCCGAGGAACAATCCGGCCGGGCGGAACTGTTGCGGGCCCTGCCCAGCGGCCGCGGCGCCGCCCTCACCGCGGCGCTGCTGTGGGCCCTGGTCTGCAACGTGGCCCTCGGCGTGCTGGTGACGCTGAGCCTGATCGCCTTCGAATCGCCGCCGGGCTCGTCGCTGCTGCTGGGGCTCGGCACGGTGGCCTTCGGCCTGTTCTTCGGGGCACTCACCGCTGTGACGGCGCAGCTGAGTTCATTCTCCTCGGCCACCAGTGGCATGGCCGGGGCCGTACTTGCCGCCGCATTCCTGGTGCGGGGCCTCGGCGACATGATCGCCCCCGCCGGAGAGCACGGCACGTGGCTGTCCTGGCTGTCCCCATTCGCCTGGGCCCAGCAGACCCGGGTCTTCGTCGAGGACCGCTGGTGGCCGATCCTGATTCTGCTGGGGTGCGCCGCGGTGCTGGTGGCAGTTGCCTACCTGCTGGCGGCGCGCCGGGATTTCGGTGCCGGGATGCTTCAGGTACGTGCCGGCAGGTCACGCGCCGGGGCCTGGGTGGGTTCCCCGCTCAGCGTTTCCTGGCTGATCCTGCGGAGCCAGGCGATGTGGTGGAGCCTGGCGTTGCTGCTGTTCGGGCTGATGTACGGCGCCTTCACCGGCGCCATGGTGGACGCTTTCGCCGACCTGCCAGATCTGTTCCGACACATCATGGGTGGCGCCCAGGGGGCGCTGGAGGGCTACCTCACCCTCACCACAACTATGTTCCACGTCGCCTTCGCGGCCTATGCCGTGGTGGCCATCAGCAAGCTTCGCACCGAAGAAGCCGAGGGGCGGCTCGAGCCGCTGCTGGCGAGCCCGATCACGTCGCGGGCCTGGGTGAGCAACGCTGCCGCCATCATCGCCGTGGTCACCGTGGGGCTCGCGATACTGGAAGGGACCGTGGCTGGCGCCTTCGCGGTGAGCGTCGACGGGGACTGGTCGTGGATGTCACAGTCGATTGCTGCTGCCCTGGTCGGAATCCCCGCGGTGGGAATCGTGTGGGCAATCGCCGCTGTGCTCTACGCGGTGGCCCCCCGCCTGATGGGGCTGGCGTGGATCCCCATCGTGGCCGGGTTCCTGATCAGCATGTTCGGGGACCTGCTCGATCTGCCCGGCTGGGCGCGTCAGATCTCGCCCTTCGAGCACACCCCGCAGCTGCCGACCGAAGTGATGGAGTGGCCCCCGATTCTGATCCAAACCGTCGTGGCGCTCGGCCTGATCAGCTTCGCGGTCGCCTGGATCGGCCGCCGGGATATCCCCAGCACCTAGCCCATGGGTCCTGAGATCAGCATCGCGGCTCAGGTGCGGGCGGGCCGGGGAACGCGTCAGATTCCCGCCGACTAGGGTGAGTAGCATGTCGCTTCGCTTGGACCACGTCGTCGCCTGGCACGTCTACCCGCTGGGCAGCACAGGCGCCCCGATCCGGGGGGAAGCGCTGGACATCCCGGTGACACATCGCCTGCCCAAGCTGTGCGACTGGCTTGATTACGTCGTCGAACTCGGCTGCTCAGTGGTGCAGCTGGGCCCCATCTTCGAGTCCACCTCGCACGGCTACGACACCCTCGACCTGTTCCGGATCGACCGCCGCCTAGGCGACGACGCAGACTTCGAAGCGCTCGTGGCCGCCTGCCATGATCGGGGCCTGCGGTTGTTCCTCGACGGGGTCTTCAACCATGTCGGCGAGCATCACCGGCTCCTGCGGCGAGCCCTCGACGAAGGGCCCGATGGTGAGCTGGCGGGCATGTTCCGCATCGACTGGGCCGCTCAACCACCCCGCGCCGAGGGCTGGGAGGGTCACGGGCAGCTCGCCCAGCTCAACCACGACGATCCCCGGGTGGCCGAGATGATCATCGAGGCGATGTGCCACTGGCTAGGCAAGGGGGCTGACGGGTGGCGCCTCGACGCGGCCTACAGTGTGCCCAGCGAGTTCTGGCAGAGCGTCACCAGCAGGGTGCGGGAGCGCTTCGAGTACGCCACATTCGTGGGCGAGGTGATCCATGGGGATTATCGGGGGTTCGTTGCCGATACCGGTGTCGACTCGCTCACCCAATACGAGTTGTGGAAGGCGATCTGGAGTTCGCTGACCGATGCCAATTTCTTCGAACTCGCCCACGCCCTGGAACGCCACGACGATTTCTGCCGCGCCTTCACCCCCTGGACGTTCATTGGCAACCACGACGTCACCCGCATCGCCACCGCGGTCGGCAGCGATCAGGCAGTCCTGGCCGCCGCAGCGCTGTTCACGCTCCCCGGTGCCCCTGCCGTGTACTACGGCGACGAGCAGGGTTTCACCGGCGAGAAACAGGAACATGCTGCCGGTGACGACGCGGTGCGCCCGGCACTACCGGCAACCCCGGACGAGCTTGCCGGTCTCGGGGCCTGGATGTACGCGGAGTATCAGCGTCTCATCGGCCTGCGTCGGCGTCATCCCTGGCTGCAACACGCCAGGGTCATCGTCGAGGATACGGCCAATGAGCACATCACCTGGTTGTGTCAGGGCAACCCCGGCGAGGCGATTCACGTTTCGCTGTCCGTGGCGGGGGCCCCGCACGTCCACATCCGCTCCGCCGACGAAGTGCTCTACGAGTTCGTTGCCCGGTGACCCACGCTTAGAAGTAGAGCCGATTGCCCAGGATGACGGTCCGGTCGCGCGGCACTCCGAACGCCTCGACCCGGCTGCCAGCGTTGCGGGACAGCCAGGCATACAGACGTTTGCGCCACCTGGTCAGGCGCGGCCCATCGTTGGCGCGGACATCCAGCAGCGATAAGAAGTACCGAGCATCGTTGGCCTCGAACTCGAACTCCTGGCTCATGCCGTAGCTCCATTGCAGATTGTGGGCGACGGCGGTGGAATCGTTGAAGCCGAGGTCGATTCTGATGGCGACGATGCCGCTGCCCGACTCGCCCAGGTCGCGGAGCGTGATCCGCTCGACGTGCTTCACGTGGGGCACATTGCGCACATTGATTGTCACGATGGCGACTTGCTCGTGCAGCGCCGGGTAGATCTGCAGCATGTCCTTCAGTGCAAACGGGACAGTGTCGGAATCGCTGTGCAGGAAGATCGACTGACCACTGATCCGGGTGATCCCGGCCTTGGGTAGGCCCTCCAGCCAGCGGCCAAGGTTGCCCTCGACTACCCGTCGCCGAGCGCGAACCCGCGCGGTGCCCCAACGCCAGGTGGTCATGACCGCCACGACGATCATCGCGATGGCGATGGGCAGCCAGCCTCCCATGAACAGCTTGGTAATACTGGCGCCGAAGTAGCACAGTTCCAGCCCTCCGATGACCACGAGCACGAGAATCAGCCGCCACATCTTCCACCGCCAGATCAGGCGAGCTACGCCGCAGAACAAGACTGTGGTTAGCAGAAGCGTGCCAGTGACTGCTAATCCGTAGGCATTTGCCAGGGCCGCCGAGCTGCCGAACCCCACCACCAACACCAGCACACCCGCGAAGAGCAGAGTGTTGATGGTGGGCACGAAGATCTGCCCGCCCTCGACGCGAGATGTGTGGCGGATCGCTATCCGCGGGATGAGCCCGAGGTTGAGAGCCTGCTGGGCCACCGAGAATGCCCCCGAGATCACCGCCTGCGATGCGATGACCGTCGCAAACGTCGCCAGCAGGACAACGGGCACCACCAGTGCAGGGGGGAGCATACGGAAGAACGGCTGGGCAGAGGTTGAGGGATCTTGCAGGATCATCGCTCCTTGGCCTAGGTAGTTCAGCATCAACGCTGGGAAGACCACGGCGAACCAGGCGCGGCGGATGGGACGACGGCCGAAGTGCCCCATGTCGGCGTACAAGGCTTCGGCGCCCGTGATCGTCAGCACGACTGCCCCCATGGCGATGAACGCGATGCCAGGCCGCTGGATGATGAAGGCGGCGGCATAGGTGGGCGATAGCGAGGCCAGTACCTGGGGGTACGCCAGGATGTGCGGTATCCCCATGGCGGCAAGCGTGGCGAACCAGAGGATCATCACGGGTCCGAAAGCGCCCCCGACCCGCGCGGTGCCGAATCTCTGCACGGCGAACAGCACAGTCAAGATCGCCACCGAGATCGGCAGCACCAGCTGCTCGGCGCCCGGGTTGACCACTGAGAGCCCCTCCACAGCCGACATCACCGAGATGGCGGGGGTGATCACCGAGTCCCCGAAGAACAGTCCGGCTCCGATGATGCCGAGCAGCACTATCACCTTCTGCCGGCGATGCGTCGTGAGATGACGCAGTAGCCGGGCGAGGAGGGCCAAGATGCCGCCCTCGCCTTCGTTGTCGGCGCGCATCACCAGGGCCACATATTTAACCGAGACGATCAGTGTGACCGACCAGAAAACCAGCGACAACACTCCAGTCACGTCCAGGGCCGTGGGTGCTACCGAGTTGTGATCAATGCTGAAGACGGTCTGCAACGAGTACAGCGGGCTGGTACCGATGTCCCCGAAGACGATGCCTAGCGCCGCCAGCGTGAGTGCGGCCTGTGTGGTGGGCCGGTGAACTGGGTCCGGTGGCAGCGGCCCGGGACGTTGATGTGTGGGCTTGGCTACCGGAGATGGTGATGCCTGACCGGCGGCGGGCACTGGGCTGGGCGCCCGGTCGGGTGGCAGTGGCTCGCGTGACACGGCCTCATTATGCGCTCCCGACGGTCAGGTCAACGCTGAATTCCGGAACCTGGATGGTCACCCCTGCTCGAGTGCGCTCATCAGATCGATCATGAACTCGGCCTGGTCGATGTCGATGGCTTCCCAGCCCTCGGGAGCTCCGAGCCCGGCCAGCAGATCCTCATCGGCGAGGTTGTCGTTCATCGCCAGCAGTCCATCACGCAGCGTGTCGATGAGATGGCTCAGCGCCGGGCTTGCCAACAGAATCGTGCGCACCACGTAGATGTGGCTGGTGATCAGCGTGCGCAACATCCGTTTGGTGACGTTCGACATGCCAGCCAGCGACGAAGCATTGAGGAACCCCGCCTCGGCCTCGCCCACCAGCACTGCCTTGGCCACGCCGATGGAGTTGGGCTTAGGGAGGATCTCGAGGTTCTCGGGCCCAATATCGGCGGGCTCCACCAGGATCCGACAGATCCGCTCGATGTCGGGTGAATCAGTCGCGGCTGCCCTGAGCTGGGACCCGAAGTCGGTGATCTTTTGGATCGGCCCCTCTTCGGCGACGATGATCGCCGCTTCGCTGACCACCGACTTTGCCGAGACCAGCGGCGCATAACCGCGGTCACGAATCAGGTGCGTGGTGTCGGCGGCGCTGGCGAAGACAAGGTCGGCTTCGTCGCGCTCGAATGCCGCGTGAAGCTGGTCGTAATCCTCGTGCTGGGTGGCGTGGAAAGTTTCGCCCGTGATCCGCTGCAGCTTCGTGTTGAAGATGAACCAGTCCGAGATTGCCTGCAGATTGACATCAGGGCTGAGCGCGAAATGGTACCTCACTACTGGCCTTCTTCCTGTGCCAGCATCTGTTGATACGTGGCGATGTGACTGTTGACCTGGTTGCGCGATGGTTCGCGCCGCACGGACGTGTGGCCAACGATCTGCCCATGGCGAATCTTGGGGATCACAGTGGCATACACCCAGTAGTATCCACCATCCTTGCGGAGGTTCTTCACATAGCCTGACCAGCGGCGTCCCTCTCGGACGGTGGCCCATAGATCGGCGAAGGCGGCCCGTGGCATGTCCGGGTGCCTCAGGATCGAGTGAGGTTGTCCGATCAATTCGTCCCGGGTGAATCCCGACATCCGAACGAATGCCTCGTTGCACATGGTGATGCGGCCCTCGACGTCGGTTTGCGAGACGATCAGCTCACCGATCGGGAAGTTCGTTTCGACGTTGGTGATGATCACCTGTCGTGAGGTGCCATCGGCGTAGGTCAGGGTCTGCTGGGCGCCATCGCCCACAATCGTGTCAAAGCTCATGTCATTCATCTGATTACCCGAACTGCTTCGCGAGTTGCTTGGCCGCGGCCTTCATTTCGAACAGCAACAGCCCGAGCCGGGCGTCACTGGACGAGATGACCTGCAGCACTGTCTCGCTGCCGGCCTGCATCAAGATGACGTAGCCCTGATCCCCCTTGACCAGCACCTGCTCCAGTTCCCCCCGGCGCAGCTCGCTGGCGGTACGGGACCCCATCGAGAGCGCGGCGGCCCCCATGGCAGCGACCCGGTCCTCATCGGTTCCCGGCGGCAGCACCGCCGATAGCGGCAACCCATCCGCTGTGACGACGGCAGCGCCCTCCAGATCGGGATCGCTCCCGACCAAATTTCGCAATATGGCCTGCATTTGCTCGGCCCGTGACATCACCGACATGTTTCCCCCTAAACACGTGTGGCACAGGGCCCGCACGATAGTGCGCGGTGAACCATCGCGGCAAATATTCACCCGATGTATATGTCGGTTTCCGGTGCCGCGGTGGCGGGGGAGCCGCCCGCGCCCCGGGTGAGGCGTTGGCCTTGATATGGACGTGACAAGGCGTGATCTGGCACGGCGCTGCTGGGCGGGTAGTCCGCGCCGAGCCCGGGTGTCAGCCAAACGAACTACGCTGGGTCTCTACCCTCCTGGGTTCCGGCGGTACGCAAACGCCCCGGCCCATCAGGGCCGGGGCGTCGCAGATTCTCGCGGGATCAGCCCAGTGCATCAATGACTTGGTTGAACGTGGCCGAGGGACGCATGACGGCGCTGACCTTGGCCTGGTCGGGGCGGTAATAGCCACCGATATCGGCAGGCGAGCCCTGGACACTGATCAACTCGGCGTTGATCTTTTCCTCCTGCGATGCCAGCGCCTGCGCCACCGGGGCGAAGATGGTCGCCAGCTCCGCATCGTCGCTTTGTGCGGCCAGCTCCTGGGCCCAGTACAACGCGATGTAGAAGTGGCTACCCCGGTTGTCGATTCCGCCGAGGCGCCGGGTGGGGGACTTGCTGTTGTTCAGCAGTGCCTCGGTGGCCCCGTCGAGAGTGGCGCCGAGGATGCGGGCGCGGGAATTGTCCTCGCTAGCAGCGAGGAACTCCAACGATGCAGCCAGGGCGAGGAACTCCCCGAGGGAGTCCCAGCGCAGGTAGTTCTCTGCCACCAATTGCTGCACGTGCTTGGGTGCCGAGCCTCCAGCGCCGGTCTCGAACAGGCCGCCGCCAGCCATCAGCGGCACGATCGACAGCATCTTGGCGCTGGTGCCGAGCTCAAGAATCGGGAAGAGATCGGTGAGGTAGTCACGCAGCACATTGCCGGTGACCGAGATAGTGTTCTCGCCGCGCCGGGCGCGCTCCACGGAGACCTTGGTGGCGCTCACCGGGTCCATAATGTCTAGCTGCAGGCCATTGGTGTCCAGTTCACCGAGGTAGACCCGCACCTTCGCGATGAGGTTACGGTCGTGGGCGCGGGTGTCATCGAGCCAGAAGATTGCCGGGGATCCGGTAGCGCGGGCGCGGTCCACTGCCAGCTTGACCCAGTCGCGGATGGGGGCGTCCTTGGCTTGGCAGGCGCGCCAGATGTCTCCGGCGTCGACAGCGTGGATCATCAGCGCCTCGCCGGAGGAATCCACGACCTCGACGCGTCCGTCGGAAGCGATCTCGAAGGTCTTATCGTGGCTGCCGTACTCCTCGGCCTTCTTTGCCATGAGCCCCACGTTCGGCACCGACCCCATCGTGGTGGGGTCGAAGGCGCCGTTGGCCTGGCAGTCCTCAATGACTGCCTGGTAGACACCCGCGTAGGAGGAGTCGGGGATGACTGCGAGGGTGTCCGCCTCGGCGCCGTCGGGGCCCCACATGTGGCCGGACGTGCGGATCATGGCGGGCATCGAGGCATCGACGATCACGTCGCTGGGCACGTGCAGGTTCGTGATGCCCTTGTCGGAGTTCACCATCGCCAGGGCGGGCCCGGCCTCAAGCCCGGCGTCGAAGGCCGCACGGATCTCGGCGCCGTTGGGCAGTGAGGCGAGCCCGGCGAAGATGGCCGCGAGGCCATCGTTTGCCGACAGCCCGGCGGCGGCAAGATCCTTCCCGTAGCGCTCGAAGACCTCGGGGAAGAAGGCGCGGATCACGTGGCCGAAGATGATCGGGTCGGAGACCTTCATCATCGTGGCCTTCAGGTGCACCGAGAACAACACCCCGGCGTCCTTGGCCGCCTGCACCTGTTCGCGTAGGAATGCCTGGAGGGCCGCAACGTCGATGCGGGTACCGTCCACCACTTCGCCGGCCTCAACCTTGAGGTCCGCCTTCAGAATTGTTTCGGTGCCGTCGACGGCGATGTGCCGGATGGTCAGGACGTCGTCTGAGGGCAGCACCACCGACTGCTCGTTGTGGCGGAAGTCGCCCGAGCTCATGGTGGCCACGGCGGTCTTCGACTGCGTGGACCAGGCGCCCATCGGGTGCGGGTGGGAGCGGGCGTAGTTCTTGACGGCCTCGGGGGCGCGGCGATCCGAGTTGCCCTCGCGCAGCACCGGATTGACCGCCGAGCCCTTCACCCTGTCGTACCTGGCTCGCACCTCGCGCTCGGCGTCGGTGTGCGGGTCTTCGGGGTAGTTGGGCACGGTGAAGCCTTGGGATTGCAGCTCTGCGATAGCTGCCTTGAGCTGCGGTGTTGATGCCGAGATATTCGGCAGCTTGATGATATTTGCCTCGGGTGTGGTGGCCAGCTGCCCCAGCTCGGCGAGGGCGTCGTCGAGGCGCTGCTCGTCGTTGAGGGACTCGGGGAAGTGGGCCAGGATGCGCCCCGCTAGGGAGATGTCGCGGGTCTCCACCCCTACCCC
This sequence comes from Arachnia sp., assembly GCA_047972985.1. GTDB lineage: Bacteria > Actinomycetota > Actinomycetes > Propionibacteriales > Propionibacteriaceae > Arachnia. The sequence continues at coordinate 1,649 of JBKEBG010000054.1, read as the reverse complement.
TGCTTTGCCCGCGTATGCCTGGATGACAGGAAGCAGCGAGTACGTTGCCAGCAGCGGTGCCTCGTCGGTCAGGGTGTAGATGATGGTTCCCATGTACTGCCTCACTTTTCAGTAGACCACGAACGCCGCCAGCCTAGCGGCTGGGCCAGGACATCCCCAGCGGCTGGCCTTTGGCTTCACCCGGGACCTCCGGTAGCCTTGGGGTACGAGTTATTGACAGGGTCCGCGGCAAGGCCGCGATGAGAGCGAGGGGGTCGAGCCTATGGGGCGCGGCCGGGCAAAGGCGAAGCAGACGAAGGTCGCCCGCGATCTGAAGTACCGGGCGATTGACACCGACTTCCAGTCGTTGGAGCGCGAACTTCGAGGCGACAGCTACGTAGAGGCGGAAGTCGGCGTGGCCGAGGAGATCCCCGATCCCTATAGCGATCTTGCTGAGCAGTACAACAGCGATGACTACGAGGACGACGAGCGTCGCTGACGTCAGTGACAGCTGGACCGGCGACACTGAACTCGTCGGCTATCAGCGCCGCACCATAGGCCTGCCGGACGCGGCTCGATACGCGGGGGAGCCGAAGGACGCGCTGGCGGCCACCCTGGTTCGGCATCGCGCGCCTGTATCACTTCGGGCTGTGCTCTACGTGCACGGTTGGAGCGATTACTTCTTCCAAGATCATCTTGCCCAGGAGCTGGAAGCCCTCGGGTATGACTTCTACGCCTTGGATCTGCGCCGCTACGGCCGCTCGCTCCGCACGGGGCAGTTGGCTGGCTTCATCACCGACCTCACGCACTATTACACCGAACTCGATGCCGCCGTGGACATCACCAAGGGTGAGGGGCACGATCACCTAGTGCTGATGGGCCATTCCACCGGCGGGTTGCTGGCCAGTCTGTGGGCCAACGACCGGCCGGGCGCGCTGGCGGCCCTCGTGCTGAACTCCCCGTGGCTTGAGCTGCAGGGCAACGCGGCGCTGCGTCCGGCGCTGCAGCCCATGTTCAAGGCGGTGGGGTCGCTCTCGCCGACCTACGCGTTCCCGGTCAGTGATGCTGGCTTCAACCGCCGCCTGCTCTGGGACCAGGAAGATGGCCAGTGGAGCTTCAACACGAATCTCAAGGGCGATCGGGCCTTCGCGGTCCGCGTGGGCTGGCTGGCCGCGATCATGTCCGGCCAAGGCCGCGTCGCCGAGGGGCTGGGGATCGATGTGCCCGTGCTCATGTTGATTTCTGCGCGCACCGATTTTCGGCAAAGTTACACCGAGGAGCTACGTCGGGCCGACGTGGTGCTCGACGTCGAGCGGTTGGCCGAGCGCGCACCGGACCTGGGGCGACATGTCACGCTGATCCGGATCGACGGGGGGATGCACGATCTGGCGCTGTCAGATGAACCGGCCCGTGCCAGCTTCTTCGATGAGATGGCCCGGTGGCTGCGCACCTACGGGTGAGACCACTGTGAGCGCCTTGATTTCGGTGTCATCGCCGGCGAAATGTGGGCTTCACGCCCGGATGTCGCCGGTGGGAACAACTATCCTTCGGTGGCCAGGGCCGGGGTCGAACCGGCGACCTTTCACTTTTCAGGCGAACGCTACTACCAACTGAGCTACCTGGCCGTGTGGCGGCACTGCTAGTGCTCTACCAGCGACCCCGACGGGACT
>JBKEBG010000009.1:0-7114 GCA_047972985.1 Arachnia sp. | reverse complement strand
CGAGGTGATCGACTGGAAGGCCCCCACTCCGTGGTGAGACACGACGGCCACCGGCTACCCGGGGCCCGCGTGCATGCGCTGCCCGTCCACCCGGCCTGGCTCGGCCTCATCCTGCTCGGGGGCATGGCCGGAACCGCCGCCCGGGCCGCGCTGGGGGCTGCCTTCGCCGCGCCGGGATTCCCCTGGGCGACGCTGGGCATCAACCTGTCCGGGGCACTGATCCTCGGCGTCATACTCGAACTACTCTCGGCCACCGGCCCCGACCAGGGCTGGCGACGGGCAGTGCGCCTCGGCGTCGGCACCGGACTACTCGGCGGCTACACCACCTACGCCACCTTCGCCGTCGAAACCATGACTATGCTCGACGACGGCGCCTGGATAGCTGCCATCAGCTACGCCCTCGGCTCGGTGATCCTCGGCTTCCTCGCCGCAGTGCTGGGCATCATCGGGGTCCGCCGACTCCTCCGCGGGAGGGGAGCGTGATCCTGGTCATCCTCGCCGGGGGACTCGGCGCCGTCGCCCGATTCATCCTCGACACCATCATCTCGACGGCCAGGCCAGGTCGGCTGCCGCTGGGCACCAGCATCATCAACGCCACCGGCTCCCTGCTGCTGGGATTCGCCACCGGCTGGTGGACATTCCACACCGGCGACCCCGGCCTCAGGCGCATCATCGGCACCGGCTTCCTGGGTGGCTACACAACATTCAGCGCCGCCTGCGTCGAGGCCGCCAGGCTCGCCCTCGGCGACCGTCCGGGCCCGGCCCTGGGCCGCATGGCAGGCGTTCTCGTCGTCAGCGTCGCCGCGGCCTTCGCCGGCTACTGGCTGGCCGCTGTGGTCGGCTGAACTCACCGCACAGCTGAGGGAGAGGTTTCCAGTCACCCTTTCGGCGCCAGCAACCGGTCGGATGCTGGTGATGTCTACTTCGTCAGCTGGCTCGTGAGCGTGGCCAGGCGGGCGTGGTCACCGGTCTGCTTCAGCAGCGGAACCATATCGTTGGCGACCAATCCGCGTTGGTTCAGGGCGTTGCCTATCGTGAAACCCTCGAAGGCCGACTCAAGGCTCCAGATCGCCTCCGATATCCTCCCCAGGTCGCGCTGGCAGCGCCCGGCCAGCCAGAACGAATGGGCCGCGTCGTGGATCAGCCCGAGCTCGGCGAAGTCGCTGGCGGCATAGCCAGCCTCCTGCGCCGCGATCGCCACCTGGCCTGGATCCTCGGTGGCGGCCAGCGACCGAGCCAGCGTGTCACGCAACTCCGCCCGCGCCGCCAGCCAATCCCGGTGCCGCTCGGCGGCCACATCACCGGCCAGACCAGCCGCGTCGAAGTCCGCCGAAGCCTCCAGCACGGCGCTGGTGTGATCGATCTGCTCCGACGCCGAGCCCAGCCTCGCCGCCACCGGTGCCCAAGCAGCCAGCACCGCGGACACGCTCGTCAGCTCGGCCTCACCTGCGCGCAACAACGGCACCGCCTGCTGGAACCTGGCCTGACTCGCCGGCAGATCATCGTCGAGGGCAAGGCACTGGCCTGCCTCGGCGTAGGCCAGCCCCGCCTCACGCAGCCGCCCCGCGCCCTCCAGCGCGGCACCGCCGGAAGTATAGGCCTCGGCCGCCAAGCGGAACTTCTTACCCGAGACAAGGTCCTCGGCCCGGCCCATCAGCTGCGACGCGTCCGGCTCACCCTCCTGCGGATCGACCGCCGCCGGGCGCCGCGGTACAGCCGGGCGAGACGACGCCGGTGGCAGCGCGGCGACAGCGGGCAGCGCCGTCAGCGCGGCGCTGAGCCGGGTGGAGTAGTAATCGTTGCCGTTGCGGGCGTCGAAGCGCCCGGCCAACTCCGCCGCCCGGTCGTAGACGAAGCTGTGCAACTCGGCCACCGTCTGCGGTAGCGACGGGCCCAGGCCTGTCGGCTCCGCCCCACGATCAAGGTTGGCCGACAACCCGGCCAGCACCCGGATGAGGAACCCCAGATGCGACAACGGGGTTTCGGCTCCACGCAGCAGCGACACATCATCATTGCGCAGCCGACGCAGCGCCTGGTCGAACAAACCGCCGCGGGCCTGCACCTCGAACAACTGCCCTCGCTCGGTACTCAGGTCCCGGCCCTGAACGACCAGCGCGGCATAGGCGTCGCGGTAGGCCGAGGCAGCCAGCTCCGGCTGGCCAAGCTCCAGCGCGGCCAAGGCCACATTCGCTCTGGTCCGCGTCGGCTCCACATTGCACGAGTGCGTCTGGGTCACCCCCAGCTCGATGGCCTCGGCGAACCGGCCCTGTTCGGTGAAGAACTCCACCTGCTGGCCCAGGACGCAGGCCGCGCAGTCATCCAGCTCATCGTGCTGATTCGCCAGCCAGGTCCGGCGCCGCTGCTCCGCGTCGGCGGCCCCGGTCTGCCAGGCCCACTGAAATCGCATCATCAATGGAGCCGAGGTGCTGTTACCGGCCAGTCGATAGCGCGAGGCCATATCCTCCAGCAGCGACTCGGCCTGTTCCAGCGTGAACTCCGGGTAGCAGGCAAGGTTGCCGGCGATCCACTTGAACTCCCAGAAGAATATGTACTGATCGTTGCCGGTGAACAGTTCAGGGCGTTCGTCCCACAAACGAATGAGCCGGGCGAACGGCACGTATCCCTGGCGGCCCTCATCGGAAAAGACATATGCCTCAACAAGATCCAGCAGCGCCTTCGGGAGCAAGGTCTCGGGCCCTTCGGCCTCGATCCGCCGGGTCACCGCCTCGGTGGCGGCGTTGCGAGCCGGGCCGTAGGCAAGCCCTTGGATCCGGCCGAGTTCGGCGGCCGCGTCGGCGTTCATGATCGCTCCTGATCTTGCTCCGGGGCGCTGAGCGCCTCCGCGAGTAGCACCCCCAGTGCATCGCTGAGGTTGGCGGATTCGTGAGACCGCAATCCCTCCCCGGCCAGCATCACCGCCGACAGGTACAGGGCGCGGACCCCCGCGCCGAAGACCGGATGCCCGGCCCCGGCGAGCAGCCGCCGGACCACCGGCGTGTGATCGTTGAGCACCAGCGTGCGGGTGTGGCTCGGGGCGCCCTGACCGGCGACGGTGTCGAGCAGCCCGCCCCACAGCCCAGGGGAGGCGGATCGCTCCCGCTCCAGATCGCGGTGCTTCTCGCCATCGGAGTCACGCAGCAGCACCGCCGGGACGTCCTCGGGGGTGAACTGACGCAGCAGGACGTCACAGTCTTCGTCGTGCAGCACCGCCCGGGCCTGCACCAGGGCGCCGGCCGCCTCGGCCTCACGCCGCACCGACACGATGCCCAGCGCCTGCGACACATCGTCGCTGCTGAGCTCGCGGACCCGCCAGCCGCGGGCCGCGCCCAGCCGGGAAATCAGATCCGAATCGTAAACGTACCCGGCATTGACCACCACCAGCCCCTGCGAGCGGGCCACTGCCGATGTGCGCCGATACACCTCGGTGGTGGCGGCGTAGAGCAACTCGCCGTCGCGGACCGCCTCAGCGAGTGTGATCGGGCCGTCGGTGGTCTCGAACGGCAAGACCTTCGCGACCAGGTCGAGCACGTCGTTGTCGTGCAACGCGGCAGCCCGGAGCGCCAGATGGTGGGTGCGGATGAACGAGCTGGCGAGCTGGCTCGGCTCGGCCAATGTTTCGCACAACCACGTGATCAGACGCTGGCTCAGTGCCTCCCGCACCGCCAACAGCAGCTCGTCGTCGTGGAGCTGTTCCCTGGAGGCAGTGGGCACCAGGGTGTCGGTCTCGATGACAGCGCGCACGAAGAACGCCCAGTCGGGAAGGATCCGGTCCACCCGGTCGCCCAGCAGCATGCGCTTGATGTAGACGCGGTGCCTCCCCGATCCGGGGGCCACCGCCTGCGGCAGGATGAAAGCGACACCGGTGACGCCGGCGGCGGGAAGTTCGAGGCGGATGTGGCCCAAGGGGCGGAACCCGAACGTGGCCACGCAGTAGTCGCCCAGAGCGTAGTCGCGCTCCTGGCGGTTCGGGTGCTGCTCGCGCCAGGGCAACTCGGGTTGCGTGAGCCGCCGCCATCGTGGGGATCCGTCGGGCAGCTGCACCTGGATCGCCAGATCGATCGGTAGCAGCGAGCCGTAGTCGAGTGCGTAGCTGAGCACAGACTCGTGACTGAGCCAGTGCTCCATCGCCGGGCGGGCCACGAGCCGCACCAGGCTGCCGACCTCGTCACGCTCCGCGTCGCCGATGGTGAAGGTGCCGTCGGCTCGGCCCGACCAGTGGATCGCCGGGGAATTGGCGGTGCGGGACCACACATCGATCTGCTCGGCCACCATGAAACTGGCGAGCATGCCGATCCCGAACTGGCCGATGAACTCGTGGCGTGCCTGCCCCAGATCTTGGTCGCGTTTGGACGAGCGGCCGATCGTGGCAAGCAACTCGACCGCCTCGTCGGAGGTGAGCCCGATGCCGGTGTCGGTGATCTCCAGCCACGCCCGGCCCGCCTCGTCGGTGCCGCAGACCAACCGCACCCGCCCCGGCGCGGCAGGATCGGTCGAGCGCCGGGCGGTGATCGCGTCGACGCCGTTTTGCAGGAGTTCGCGGATGTAGACCTGCGGACCGGAATACAAGTGGTGCGACAGGAGGTCGACCATCCCGGCGAGGTCGACCTGGAATCTATGTGTCACTGGATACCCTGCGGCTGGGGGATCAGGCCTGGGGACGGTACTGTTCCCACGCCGCAGGGAACTTCGTGTTGAGCTTCTCGAAAAAGTCCAGGCCCGTCGCGATCACGCACTGCAGCTGCTGGCGCAGCTGGGTGTCGGTGACCCCGCCCTCGAGATCGACGTTGAGCTCGGCGTTGAGGAACACCGAACCCTCGGATTCCCGGGCATAGGTCTTCGGCCAGCGGGTCTGCTGGTTCCACTCATTGCAGGCCATCACAGCCTCCGGATACTCGCCGGCGGTGAGCCTGCCACGCCACTGACCTCGCACACAGAGCAATTCCTCGGATTGCCCCTCGACTAGGAAGAAGAATGAGCCCTCCTCCCAGCCGGCGCCGATGTCGGCGTCGCTGTCGACCGAGTAGGTGACTTCGAGCTGCTCCAGGATCTGCTTGATCCGATCCCGCGACAATGGCCTCGGGGCGTCCCCGATAGCCGTGACTGCCCCGTCCTTGCTGAAGAAACCCATAAGTGCCGTCCCCCGTGAGAGTGCCGAAATGCGTTACCAGCCTACCGGGTGGGCAATTCAGGGCCCGTTGCTGAAAAAGTGCGCCGATCCGAGCTTTTTTGGCGACACGCCGTGCGTTGAGACCCCTCGGCGCACTTTTTCAGCTGCCGTGGCTTATCCACAGCCTGGGGCGGTGTCTTTCCATGGGCCCGGCGCCGCCGGTGCACTTGTGGCATGCATCCGCTTATCAAGGCCGAGTTGGACGAGTTCGGCATAGTGCGACGCCTGCCGCACCTGAACTGCCGCATCGACAGCGCCCTCCGGCGGCAAGAGCTCATCGGGCTCTTCCCCGGCACCTACGCCGCGAAGGTGTGCTTCGAGACCCTCGTGCTGGCGCTAAGCGTGTGGGACCCCGACGCAGTGTTCACGGGGGCGACTGCGGCCCGGCTCACCTGGTGGCCGCAGGCCCCGGGCGAGACCCTCCATGCGATGACCCGGCGTCGGCTCCGGCGTCGGGTCCCTGGGGTGAGCCTCTCCAAGGCCAGGCTCGATCCGGACCTGGTGCAGCAGGTCCGGGGCTTGCGGGTGACACATCCGGCGCTCACCGCACTGGACCTGGCCCGTGACCTGGGGCCCGAGGCCATCGACGAGGCGTTACGACGCCGGGCGGTCACAGTGGAGCTGCTCGAGTGGGCGCTGGAGCGCACCGCCTCCCGTGCCGGCAACCGTGAGCTTCGCCGCTACCTCCGGGACTCCCGCGATGCGCCGTGGTCACCGCTGGAGCGCCGGGCCCATCGCCTGCTGCGCGAGGCAGGCTACGAACGCTGGAAGGCCAACTACCCGGTGAGGCTGCCCTGGGGGACCGTCTATCTCGATGTTGCCCTGGTGGGGATGCAGGTGGCACTCGAGTTCGACGGGTGGGAGTTCCACAGCAACCACGCGAGCTTCATCTCGGACCGGCGACGCGACGTGGCGCTGCAGGCCGCCGGCTGGCAGGTGTTCCGGTTCACTGATGCGACGCTCGATGACGTGGTCCCCACCCTCGACGCGACCGCCCGCCGCCACCGGCGACTCGGCCCCTGACGACGAAAAGGTGCGCCGAGGGGTCGCCAGGCGCGGCGTGTCGCGAGTTTTGTTGATGTGGATGCACTTTTTCAGTTTCGGCCCGAACCCGGCTGCCCCGCGCCAACTTGTCAGACAGGTAGTGTTGACGCTGCCGGTGACCGCGGCAAGAATCGAAGCCTGGCAACGTAGCCAGCGCCTGGTCATCGGGGAGGGGTGACAAAACATGTCCGACAAGTTGCGACGGGATCGGCTGGTGGGACAGTTGGCCGCCCGGTTACGCGATCAGGACTCACTGCCCAGTGAGGCCGAGTTATCGGCCGAACTGGGAGTGGGGCGGCAACAGATCCGGGAGGCCCTCGGCGTCCTGGAGGCCTTCGGTGCCGTGACATCCCGCCAGGGAGCCCGACGCCAATGGGTGGGCATGGACCTGGGATCGCTGATCCCGGCCAGCGCCCAACTCGCGGGCGCGAGCAACCAAACCCTGGCCGAACTTCTCGACGTGCGACAGGCGCTGGAGACATCGCTGCTGGCCAAGGTGATGCCCCTGCACACCACCCAGTCCCGCAGCAGGATCCTGGCCATCGCAGCCGAGATGGAACAGCGGGCCGAGGCGGGGCTGTCCTTCACCGACCTGGATCGGCAGTTCCACGTGGGACTCTTCGAGCCACTGAAGAATCACACTCTCCAGGCGATCCTGGACGCCTTCTGGGGTCTGCTCGAGCAGGTGGAGGGGTCCCGCAAGCAGGTCGAGGGCGATCGAGAAGTAGCTGCCATGCACGCCGCGATCATCACCGAAATGGAAGCCGGCGACATCGATCTCGCCCGCTACGAGCTGGACACACATTTCTACGGCGTGCGGCGCCGAATCATCCCCAGCAGGCTCAGCGTGGCCCGGTGAGTGATCGCCGGGCCGCATCTCACCCAACCAAGGAGTAACCATGA
>JBKEBG010000115.1:0-40921 GCA_047972985.1 Arachnia sp. | reverse complement strand
TGAGGTGGCGGCAGGCACGTGGGAAACCCTGCGGTGATCGCCGACGCTGATACCAGGCATTGACTTTCTTCATTCACTTACGTAAGTTACTGGGTGCCCGGGCGTGGGCGCCTCGTAAGGCGATCAAAGGAGACCAACGATGTTCCCGATAACAAAACACACCAGCGGTGCAGCCGTGGCAATCGCGGCAGCGCTGGTGTTGACCAGCTGCAGCGGCGGGGGAGGCGAAGCCGAGGCCGGCGACCAGAGCATGGATCTGGCCAGCTGCGGCCCCAGCGGCGATCTGTCAATTCTCACCTGGCGCACTGACCTCGTGGAGGACGGCACCTTCGATGGGTACGTGGCCGCTTTCAAGGACAAATACCCAGACATTGGTGAGGTCGACATCCAGGGGATCACCGACTACGAGGGTGAAGTCAAGACCCGCATGAGCACCGACGACTACGGCGATGTCCTTGCCATCCCAGGGTCGGTGACCCCGGACCAGCTCTCGCAGTTCTTCGAACCGCTGGGCACCCAGGAGGACTTCGCCCAGGCCTATCGGTGGATCAACGACAAATCCTATGACTCCCTGAACTACGGGATCCCCGTGGTGGGCAACGTGATGGGACTTGTGTACAACAAAGAGGTCTTCGCGGCCGCGGGCATCGAGGAGTTTCCTGCCACTCCTGATGAGTTCCTCGCGGCGATGGCTGCTGTGGAGGCAACCGACGCCACCATCGCGCCGGTCTACACCAACTACAAGGACGGCTGGCCGCTGACGCAGTGGAGTAGTTTCGTCGGAACCATCGGCGGCCCGAGCGCGACCAACGACATGACCCGCGACGATGCCCCCTGGCAGGGCGAGAAGGATTACGGCGTCATCGATGCCCTCATCTACGACCTCACCGAGCAGGGCCTCATCGAGGACGATCCGACCACCACCAACTGGGAGCAGTCCAAGCAGATGCTTGCCACCGGCCAGATCGGCGTCATGGCCCTGGGGTCGTGGGCGATCCCCCAGATGCAGGATGCCGCCGAGGCAGCCGGTGTCGAGCGTGAATCCATCGGCTACATGCCCTTCCCGTACCAGGCCGATGGGGCCTTCCACGCCAGCGCCGGTGGCGATTACAACCTCGGAATCAATGTCAACTCGGCCAACAAGTGCGCCGCCTGGGCCTGGATCGACTGGTTCAACACCGAGTCCGGGTACGCGGAGTCCCAGGTGGGACTCTCGCCGCTGGCCGATGGGGCCATTCCCGATGCGCTGGCCGACTTCATGGCCCAGGTCGAACTGGTGGAATTGGATGCAGCCCCGGCGGGCAAGGAGGCGCTGTTCGCCGACATCGACACCGAGTCCGGCATCGTGACCACATCGCCGGACTATCGGATGGCGATGATCGACGACGCGCGTTCCGGGGCTCGCACCAAGCAGGAGATCTTCGACCAACTCAACAGCGACTGGGCCACCGCCCGGGCCGGTGTCGAAGGCTGAGCCGACATGTCGAGCGATGCGCCCGCGGCGCCACGCCAGGGGGCAGAGCCGGCCCCTGGCGTGGTCAAGGACCGGCCTGGCCGGCGAAGGCTGCGCCAGCGACTTGCCCCGTATGTGTTCCTGCTGGTGCCGCTGACGCTGCTTATAGTGTTGACCTACATCCCGGTGGTCAACATGTTCTACTACTCGCTCACCGACTGGGACGGCCTGGACAAGACCAAGAACCTCGTGGGCCTGGACAATTACCTGGCGGTATTCACCGATCCCGACAACCTGCGGGTGTTCTTCGTCTCCCTGTACTACTTCGCCGGATCCTTCGTGCAGATGGGGCTCGCCCTCTACTTCGCCACGATTCTCAGTTTCAACGTCCGCTTCAAGAACATGTGGAAGGGCGTGCTGTTCTTCCCCTACCTGATCAACGGCGTCGCGATCGGGCTCATCTTCCTCAACTTCGTGCAGCCCGGCGGCGGGCTCGACGCCACCTTGACGGCGCTGGGTTTGGAGGAGTTCATTCGGCAATGGACCGGAGACCCGGACGTGATTAACTTCACCCTCGCGACCGTGAGCGTGTGGCGCTACATGGGTCTGAACCTCGTGATGTTCCTGGGGGCCATCGCCTCCATCCCCGGTGAGATCTACGAGGCGGCAGCCATCGACGGCGCCAACCGCTGGAACCAGTTCCGTCACATCATCCTGCCCTCGATCAGGTCCATCCTCGGTCTGTCGTTCATCCTTGCGATCTCCGGCGCCCTCAGCGTCTTCGAGATCCCCTACGTGATGACCAACGGCGGCAACGGCTCGGAAACCTTCGTGATCCGCACCGTCAAAATGGCCTTCGAGAACGGCAAGGTGGGCCTTGCCTCCGCGATGGCAGTGATCTTGCTCGTCGTGGTGTTGCTTGTCACGTGGCTGCAACGCACCCTCGTGCCCGAGGAGGAAGTGAACCTGACATGAGAATCAAGCGCGGCCTCGCCACCGTGGCCAAGTACCTGAGCCTCACCCTTGGCGCCGTGTGCGCGTTGCTGCCGCTGGCCCTGGTGTTCACGGGTTCGTTCAAGACGAACCAGGAGTTCCTCAGCACCGGCCCCTTCGAAGCCCCGGGGGACTGGCTCAACGTGTCCAATTACGTCACCGCCTTCGACCGTGGCGGAATGCTCCTGGCCTTCGCCAACACGATCATCATCTTCACGGTGGCAATCATCGGCACCATCTTCATCGGTGCTGCTGCGGCCTACGCGCTCGACCGCTTCGAGTTCCGCGGACGCAACGCCGTGCTCGGCCTGTTCCTCCTGGCCACGCTGGTCCCCGCCGTCACGACGCAGGTAGCCACATTCCAGGTGATCAGGGCGCTGGGGCTGTACAACACCCAGGGTGCGTTGATGCTGTTGTTCATGGGGACCGACATCGTCTCGATCTACATATTCATCCAGTTCATGCGGGGCATCCCCAGGTCGCTGGACGAGGCGGCAATGCTGGACGGCGCCGGCCACATCAACATCTTCTTCCGGATCATTGTGCCGAACTTGAAGCCCGCGATCGCGACGGTGATTATCATCAAGGGCATCGCCATCTACAACGAGTTCTACATGCCCTTCCTGTACCTGCCGGACGCCGATCTGCGGCCGATCTCGACAGCGCTGTTCGCCTTCAAGGGGCCCTTCGGGTCGCAGTGGGAGGTCATCTCGGCCGGCGTGATCATCACGATCATCCCGATCCTGATCCTGTTCATCTTCCTCCAGAAGTACATCTACAACGGCTTCACCTCAGGAGCGACCAAGTGACCAACCACACCACATTCAGTGACGACTTCCGCGGCGTCGATCCGTTGGATCTGACAAGAAGGCTGGCGGGGCCACCGGCCTGGCTCGGTAACCCGGCACATGCGCGCTGGCTGGAGGGCCACACCGACGATCTGCTGGCATTTGCCAGCGGTGCCGCAGTTGCCGCCGGTTTCGGCTATCTGGGCTCCGAAGGTGACCTGCGCCCGAGCGAGAACCCCGGTCAGGCGCAGCTGTGGATCACCTGCCGCATGATCCACAGCTACAGCCTGGGAGTCATGCTCGGCAGGCCCGGGTGCGCCGCACTTGTCGATCACGGGCTTGCTGCCTTGGCCGGTCCGCTGTGGGATGCGACGCATGGCGGCTGGTTCTCAGCGGCGGGTCCCCACGGCCCCACCAACTCGCTCAAGGAGTGCTACGCGCACGCCTTTGTCCTGCTGGCAACATCGTCGGCCAGCCTGGCGGGACGCCCGGGTGCCGAGGCGCTACTCAGGCGCGCCCAGCAGGTACACGACGAGCATTTCTGGAACGAAGACGAGGCGATGTCGGTTGAATCCTGGGACGCGGCCTGGACCCACACCGAGTCATATCGCGGCGTCAACGCCAACATGCACACTGTGGAGGGCTATCTCGCCGTCGCCGACGCGACCGGCGAGTCCCTGTGGCGGCACCGGGCGCTGCAGATCCTGCGTAGAGTGCTGGGCTACGCCCGCGACTACTCCTGGCGGATTCCTGAGCACTTCAGCCCGGAATGGGAGCCCATCACCGACTTCAACACCGAGGACCGGGCTCACCCATTCCGGCCCTTCGGCGCCACCGTGGGGCACTGGTTCGAGTGGGCCAGGCTCGCGCTGCACGCTCGTGCAGCCGAGCTGGCACACGGCACCAGCCGCGAGGACGTCGAGTGGTTGCTCGAGCCGGCGATCGAGCTGTTCGACGCCGGTGTGGCCGAGGGATGGAGTGTCGACGGCGCGGAGGGCTTCGTCTATACAGTCGATTTCGATGGCCGTCCGGTGGTGCGTGACCGGATGCACTGGGTGCTCACGGAGGCCATCGCTGCCGCGGCGGCCCTACACCAGGTCACCGGCGAGGCGGCCTACCAGGGCTGGTACCAGAGGTTCTGGGACTACGCGCAGGCCTACCTGCTCGATGGCTCCGGCTCGTGGATTCACCAACTCTCCCCGGACAACCAACCCGCCGACACTGTCTGGCCGGGCAAGCCCGACATCTACCACGCGATCCAGGCGACGCTGATCCCGCGGCTGCCGCTATGGCCGGCCCTGGCGTCAGCGCTCAAGGCTGGCCTTTTGACCCCCTGAGACACCCGGATCGGTGCACGTCAACCCCTCTATTTCAGCGCCCCGCCGAGGAGCCCGGCGACGTAATAGCGCTGCAGCAGCAGATACAAGATGATGCAGGGGATGACGGTGATGGCGACTCCGGTCTGCATCAGGCCGAAGTCGACAGAGTATCCGCCGCCCTCGGCCTGCAAGATGTTGATGGATACCGGCAGCGTGTACTTGCTCTGATCGGTGAGCAGGATGAGGGCGGCGAAGAAATCGTTCCAGGTGGTGAAGAACGTGAGCAGCGTTGTTGAGATCACCCCGGGCAAGGCGATGGGGAGCATGATCCGCCACAAGACCCCCATCTCGGAGGCCCCGTCGATCATCGCTGCCTCCGCCAGGGTTGATGGAACCGCTTGGAAGGAGTTCCGCATCAAGAAGACCCCGAGCGGGAGATTGAACGTCGCCAGGACCAGTGCGACCCCGATCAGGCTATTCGACAGCCCGATATCGCCCAAAACCAGGTACAGGGGTGTGATGATGGCCTGGAAGGGAATCATGAACGTCACGAGAATCACGAAGAAGACGATGTTGCTTCCGGGGAATGTCAACTTGGCGAACGCGTAGCCGCCCAGCGTTGCCGCCAGCACAGTGGTGGCGGTTGCCGTGACCGAGACTATCGCCGAGTTCTTCAAGCCCTGCAGGATCGACAGCCCCGAGCTGGTTTCGACCGAGAGCTGCAGGATGTTGTCCCAGGTGATCTGCGTTGCCATCACATAGATGGGGTAGCCAAACAGCACCGCGAGGCACACACTGGCGATCCACCACGCGAGGGTGGGAATCGCCTTGCGGGTGCGTGAGGCCCGTGTCGTGCCGGCTGGTGTGTGGGAGGTTGCTGTGCTCATGAGTGATCTGAGTTCCTTAGCAGTAGCATCTGTGCGGCGCTCACCAAGCCCAAGATCAGCATCAGTAGGATTGACATCGCCGCCCCGTATCCAAGGTCGAACTGCACGAATGACGTCCGGTAGATCTGGTAGACCGCGGTCAAGGTGGAGCCGGCGGGTCCACCGGTGGTCAAGATGTAGAACTGGTCAAAGGCCAGCAGCGATCCTGCCACCGAGAAGACCAAGACCAGGGCGAGCGTTGGGCGCAGCAACGGGAGGGTGATTCTCCAGAATGTTTGCCACGCATTGGCCCCATCGACTCTCGCCGCCTCGTAGACCTCTTCCGGGATCGCCTGGATGCCCGCCAATACCAGCAGCATCTGGAGCCCGACAACCTTCCACGACACCATGGCGACGACAATCCAGAAGGCGCTCCAGAAACTGGCGAAGTAGTTCGTGGTCGGGTCCACAATGCCCAGCCCACCGAGCAGTGCGGTTGTCGGGCCGATGTCGGACTGCCACATGTACATCCAGATGAAGCTCGCCGCCGCCAGGCCAATCACTACCGGGAGAAAATAGATGTTTTGAAATACCTTGGCTGCGCGCGTGCCGCGGCGAACCAAGAAGGCCAAAGTGAAGGCAAGGATCAAGAGGATGGGTGTGATGACTATCGTGTAGAAGAATGTGAATCCCACCGCGTCGCGGAACTTTGAATCCGTGAACGCGTTGCGGAAATTGTCCAAGCCGATGAACCGGTGCTGGCCCAGCAGCGGCCAGTCGTGCAGCGACATGACCACTGTCTGAATGAGCGGCCAGACGAAGAAGACGACAAGTAGGAGCATCGCGGGCGCTGCGAGTGTGAATCCCAGGATGGATCGGCGCCGCGCGATGCTCAGCTGAGGTGTGGCGGCGCCGGGTCGAGAGCGGTTCGTTGTGGTCAATGGGGTTTCCCTTCGTGGGTGAGTGGGGCGCGTCGCGCCCCACTCACGAAGCTCCTGCGAGGGTCTAGTTCGAGCTGTCGATCAGCTCCTGGGCAGCCTCCTGTGCTGTGGCTTGCGCGTCGGCAACCGACGTGTCGCCAAAGATGGCCTCCTGGATCAGCGTTGCCCAGATGCCATTGGAGTCGTTGAAAAGTTCGTTCTCAACCACCGAGTAGGGGCAGTTGCCGGTGGCCAAGGCGTCGGCGAATACTGCATTACGCTCATCCAGTGGTGTGTAGATGTCGTCGATGAGGTCCATGCGGATCGGCATCTGGCCTTGGTCCACCAGCATCTGCTGGCCGGCTTGGCTGGATGCCCATTCGAGGAACTCCCAGGCTCCCTCCGGGTTACTCGCCCCCGCCGGAATCGTGATGTTGTCGCCGCCAGCGAAGGCCGCGGAGTCGCCGGCGTTGGGCCCGGCGATCGGCACAACTCCCCAATCGAAATCGGCATCGGCTAGCGCTGAGACATAGAACGAGCCCCATTGGTAGAACCCGGCCCTGCCCTGGGCGAATGCCTCACCAGCATTGGAGCCGCCGTCGGTGGTGACGAGTTCGGGAACCATGTCGTCGTCGTAGAGGCCGCGGTACATCTCCAGCATGTCGGTGACCTCGGGGCTGTCCAGCTGGGCGGTGGTTCCGTCATCGGAGAGCAGGTTTCCGCCTGCGGCCCAGACGTGGGGAGCCAGCCCAAACAGGGCGCAGCCGCCACAGGCTCCGGAGAACACGGTTCCGTAGGTGGCCTCGTCGATGCCGGCCACGGCAGCCGCCGCTGCGGCCAACTCGTCCATCGTGGTGGGTGGGGATTCAGGGTCGAGGCCAGCCGCGGCCATCAGGTCCTTGTTGTAGTACAGCACCGATACATCCGCAGTGAACGGCATCGAATACACCCGGCCCTCGTAGACGCCCTGGCGTGTGTGAGCGGGGCTCATATCGTCTTTCCAATCGAGGGCCTCCACCTGCTCGGTGAGGTCGCTGAGTGCCCCGACTGAGGCGAAATAGGGGACGTAGACAAGGTCAATCGAGGCGAGGTCGGGGGCGTCGCCGCCGGCGGCTGCGGTGCCGAACTTCTGCACGTACTGATCTGAGGTGACGATTGTCACCTCGACCTGGGTCTGGTGTGTCGCATTGAACTCGTCGGCCAGTTGCTGCATGAAGTCGGATTGCGAGTCGCGGGCCCACAGCGTGACGCTGCCGGAGCCCGAATTCGGGTCGGCCGAGGCATTGGGCTCGGTGTCGGCTCCGGAGCAGGCAGTGAGGGCAGTGGCGGCCGCTACCGCCACTACTGTGGATTTCAAGAGTGTACGCAACATTGCGTCTTCCTTTCTGGTGGGAGGGGCTCCGCTGTGGGGCCCGTGATGTGGCTACCTGGTTGGCAGCCACACGCGCATTGCCCCGCTCTCCCGGTTGGCCCAGCGAGAGTAGGGAATGAGCTCGAGTGCGCCGATGGGTTCCGGTGGCGTACTCGTGGGACAGGAGTACAGCCCTTGCGGTGGTCGGTGGCGAAGAAACGGCCCCACCCTGAGCGCCGGTGCATTCAGCGCCTCGTGCCAGCCCGCTTCGTCGATGCTGGCCGACTCGGCGAGCCAGAGATCTTCCAGGACCACTCCGCTGGGCAATGAGGCCGCTTCAAGGCAGTAGATGACCGGGCCGCGGCGAACCGCCACTGAAGCCCGCGCGGCATCGACCCGTGGATGTGCCGCCACGAACTGCGGCTGGAGGGGGATCGTGAGCGTGGCGTGAGTGGTACCGGCGGGGATGTCGGCGTAGGAACCGGCCGGGCACTGCAACCAGGCATCGTCGGCGGTGAGCGCGGCGGCCCGCGCCCAGCGCGGGATCCGGACCTTCAGCGTCCGCTGCGACGGTCGGCTCCAGGTGAGGCTGATCGTTTCCTCCCACGGGTAGGAGGTGCTGATCGTGAGCCACTCGTCGGGGCCCACCCGATACCGGCCGGGGGTGTAGAGGTGAACATAGGTGGCCTCGTCGGTGGTCGACATGAGGTACCCGGTGATCGAGGCCAGCAAGCGGGCGAGATTCGGGGGGCAGCACGCACATGCGTACCAGGACTGCCGCCGGGACGGCGCATCTACCTCCGACATGTGCCCCGTGCGCAGGTGCAGGGGGTTGGAGTAGAAGAAGGCGCGGCCATCGTGGGCTGTGGCGGCCGCGATGGCGTTATAGAGCCCTCGCTCCATCTCATCGGCATAGCAGGCATCGCCGCGGCTCAGCAGCATCCGCCAATTCCAGTGGAAGTTGGCGATGGCAGCGCAGGTCTCGGAGTAGGCGCGGTCGGCCGGCAACTCATAGGCATCCCCGAACGACTCGCCCCGATGCCTGGAGCCAAGGCCGCCGGTGACGTAGAGCTTGGAGGTGTGTATGTCGGCCCAGATCCGGTCCAGGGCTCGATCGAGCTGGGGATCGTGGGTGTCGGCTGCGATGTCGGCGGCCCCGGTCACTAGATAGAGCTGTCGAACCGCGTGTCCGACGGCCGCGTGCGAGTCCCGCACGGGAACCAGGTCCTGGTAGTAGTGCCCGCCGAAGTAGCCTGGGCCGAGCGTGTCGTGGCCTCGGTTGTCGACGAATCGCATCGCGAGGTTGCGGTGGCGCGCATCCTTGGTGACTCGCGCCAGCTCCACCAGGGCAGTCTCAATCTCGGGGTGACCGCAGACGTCGTCGCGACCACCCTGGCCGAACTCGGTGTGCACCAAATCGACGTAGCCGAGCGCTATCTGCAGAAGGGCGTCCTCACCTGCGTGATGCCAGGCGATGGCGGCCTGAATCAGGTGGCCCAGGCAGTAGAGTTCGTGGCCTTCTCGAAGGTCGCTGAACCGTTCACCGCTTCGCGGGCCCTGGAAGCAGGAATTGACGTAGCCGTCGGGGGTTTGCACTGCCGAGATGAGCCGCAACGCCTCCTGGGTGAAAGCGGCGTGGCTCGCCCGGCCGGCGACGGCTTCCCAGCCAAGCGCCTCCAGAGTCTTGTACAGGTCGGAATCGGCGAACACCTGCCCCCGGTAAGCAGCCGTTGACTCCCCGATGAGGCGACGGAAGTTGTCCAGCACACCGGAGGACTCCAGATGCTCCAGCACATGGGGGATTGTCGCCTGGGTGTTGCGCAGTTGCCACTCGCCGAGGAACCCGCCGTCCAGCGTGACATCAGCCAGGTCGGGCGGTGCCGAAGCACCGCGGGAAATGGGTACCGCCGGGGCGCGGGTCGTCGAGGAAATTGTGTCCATGCCACTCCTAATACACCGATGTACTACATCGATAGACTAAACCCGTAGATCTTGGCTGGTCAAGGGTGGAATCTCCCTCAGCTCGCGGTGGCGCGGTGAGGTCTAGGCCGATCGGCGGATAATCAGCTCGTAGGGCGCCACGTCGAGGACGGCACTGTGCCCCGAGGCACCGTCGGCACCGATCCGGTCGCAGAGCAGTTCGACCGCGCGGTGAGCGACCCACGCCAGGCCAGCATCGACCGTGGTCAGGGCCGGCATGAAAAAGGCGGACTCCTCGATGTTGTCGAATCCGATCACGGCAACATCGTCCGGGACGCTGAAGCCGGCCTTGAGCAGGGCGGACAGCGCGCCGATGGCCAGGGCATCGTTGAACCCCATCACGGCGTCGAACCCGACCCCCTGGGCGATGAGCTGGGTGATGGCTTGCTCACCGCCCGTGCTGTTCCATTCCGGGCCCGCCACTTGGAACTCCGCCAGCGCCTCAAGGCGGTGATCGGCCAGTGCCCGCACGAAGCCCCGGGTCCGCGTCGACGCGGCGGTAACCGCCGCCCCCACTTCCCAGCCAAGCCCCACTATCCGTGACCTGCCGGAGGCGATGAGATGAGCTGTGGCGTCGTAAATGCCCTGTTCGCTGTCCACGGTGACCATGTCGAAGTGATTGCTGCTGCCCAGATCGCCCACCAGCACCATCGGAATGCCGACGTCGACGGCGTCGATATAGGCGGTGGGCAACGCGAGGGGGCTGAAGATCATTCCGTCGACGTCGCGGGTCGCGGCACCGTGCAGCGCGCGTCGTTCGTGAGCGTCCTGGCCGCCGGTCACCTCCACCAACACGTCGAGGCCCCGGTGCTGGGCGGCCGAGACCACCGATTGGGCGAGCTCGGCGAAATAGGGCTGCGCCAATTCGGGGATCGCAAGGCCGATGCGACCAGACTTACCCGACTTGAGGCTGCGTGCGGCGCGGTTGACGCGGTAGTTGAGCTGGGCGATGGCTGCCTCGATGCGCGCTCGGGTCTCCGGTTTGAAGTAGGGGTAGCCGTTGAAATAGTTGGACACTGTCTTCTTGGACACGCCCGCCAACCGCGCCACGTCCGCCATCGTCGCCGCCACGGCGTCCTCCTAGCTCCGGGTCCCGGCCCGGGCTCGGGCCAGCGCGGGAGCCAGACCGCGCGGGAAGGCCAGCCTCATGCCTGTGCCTCGTCGCGCTCGATCTGCTCGGGGCCAGACTCCTCCGGCTGGGCCTTGGCGTGCTTCCAGGCCCGCCCAATCCAATGCAGGGGAACCAGGATGAGGCTGCCAACGACGAAGCCGACCGCTGCCGAGATCAGCGTGTCGACCAGCCAGGCGAGGCCGCCGCCGACGACGGCAACGTGGGAGATTGGCTCGGTGATGTGGTGGAGCAATGCGTAGGGTGCGTGCCAGCCGAGGGTGTGAGAGCCGGACAGCAGGATGTGCCCACCGACCCACAACATCGCCACGACACCGACCGCGGACAAGGCACTCAACAACTTGGGCATTGCCCCGACGAGCCATGCACCGAGGCGCTGCGAGGTGGCTGGCTCCCGCTTGGTCAGATCGAGCCCGATGTCGTCCATCTTCACGATGAGTGCGACCACGCCGTAGACCAGGGCCGTGATCACGACGGCGACGACCACGAGGGTGATCGCCCTGGCGAGGAAGCCGCCTAGGGTGATCTCGTTCAACGAGATCATCATGATCTCGGCGGACAGGACAAAATCGGTGGTGATGGCGCCACGCACCATCGTGGCCTCCTGGTCCGCGCCCTGGGCCACGACAGGCTCATTGTGTGCCTCGCCGCCGTGGCCGGTGAAAAACTCCCAGAGCTTCTCTGCGCCTTCGTAGACCAGGTAGCAGCCACCCACCATCAAGATGGGCGTCAGGATCCACGGCGCGAACTGGGTCAGTAACAGCAAGGCGACGATGATCACCGCCTTGTTCGCCAACGATCCCTTGGCGATCTTCCAAATGATCGGCAACTCGCGTGCGGGGCTGAAGCCATGCACATAGCGCGGTGTGACAGCAGCGTCGTCGATCACGACGCCGACGGCCTTCGAACTGGCGGCGCTGGTCATCTTGGCGATCATCGCCACATCATCAAGCAAAGCGGCAAGGCCACCGGCCACGTGTATGTCCCTTCGGTCGGACGGCGCGGGGTGGGCCCGCCACCGCAGGTGGTGCTGACCCAGCCTACGGCCATCGGCTGCGCAACCGGGTCCCACGACACAGGGGCGAGGCCGCGCTCGGTCGATGTGAGCGATGGCGGTACCCCACCTGGGGTGATCCAGGCCGCGGCGCGGCGGTTAGGCTGAAGACCATGATGGGGGCGTTGGCAGGATTGTGGTGGGCCCTCACATCGGCATTGACGCTCAACCCGGTGCTGACGATGGCGGTCATCAACGACCCGTGGGCGATGGCGCCGCTGGCTATCGCGGTGGCCGTGGTGGCGGCGGTATCGAGCATGCTGGGCCACATCGCGATCCTCATGCTCAACCACATCCGCGGGTTCCGGCTGATCACTGCGTTGCTGGTCAGCGCGCTGCAACTGGCCGGGCTCTACGTGGTGCAGGCGGCAGTGATCTGGGGGCTCGCCGCGCTCGTCGTGCAGCGTCCGCTGCGGCTGCTTCCGCTCGTTGTGGTGGCGCTGCTCGCGCTTGCCCCCCAGATGCTCAGCGTGTTCACCGCGATGCCCCACATCGGCCTTGCGATCGGGCGTGGGCTGGAGCTGTGGGGATATCTCATCTTGTTCCTGGGCGTGCGGCACGTGTTCGGCCTGGGCTATGGGTGGGCCCTCGGGCTCACGTTCGGGGGATGGCTGGTGATGCAGCTGATCTCCCGGCTGGTGCAGCGCCCCCTCGGCTGGGTTGCCGGGAGATTGTGGACCCTCGCGTCGGGGCGCCCCACCATGATCACATCACGCGATATTCTCGCGGGAATGCCGGTGGTCCCTGTCGTCGTCGCTCCCGACGAGGCCGACCGGTGATCGGTTGGCTCCTGTTTGCCACCGCCGCAGTGGTGGTGGGTTTCGTGTTGCTGTCCCCACTGGAATCGCTTCGATGGTGGACCGACCGAGGCCAGCGCGAGGTCCGCGCCACCTTCGCCCTGGATGCGGTGCCGGCCGGGTCCAGCTCATCGACCGCCTACCTGTGCTACCTCAGCGGGGTGGGAACCTTGGGCGGGGACTGCCTGTCCAAGCGCGAACAACGATGGCTCGACTCGTTGCGCGCCGCGTTGCCTGAGGTGCAGGTCATCGGCGATGTCTTTCCCTACGCCGTGGACAATCGGGGGTTGCTGCAGCGGGCGACGATGTGGTGGTGGGCGCGACTGGAGCGGATGCGCCGCAGCCGCTGGCCGGGGCTGCTGCCGCTGTTGATCAACCTGCGCAACATCTCGAAGGTCCTCGTCTCGGCGGATCCGCGCTACGGCCCAGCGATGAACATCGGGCTGGCCCAGGAGATCTGGCGTGCGTTGCGTCGCCACGGCTATGCGCCCGGCAGCCCGGTCCCCGTGTACCTAGTGGGGCTCTCCGGTGGAGCGCAGATGGCCCTGGGCGCCTCGACATATCTATCGGCCCTGGGAGCCACGACGTCGGTAATATCCATCGGCGGCATCTTTAGTGACGACCCGGGCCTGGATCGGATCCAGCACCTGTGGCAGCTCAACGGCGCGGCCGACCGGATGCGGCACCTGGGGAACATAGCCTTTCCCGGGCGGTGGCCCATCGCCCCGTTGTCGGCTTGGGGGAAGGCACAGCGGGAGGGGCGGGTGACCTCCCGGACCATCGGCCCTATGGGGCACGACGGGGCCGGGGGCTATCTGGGCCACCGCGCCTTCGATGAAGATGGCCGCAGCTATGCCGAACTCACCGAGGCCGCCGTGGTGGGGATCGTGACGGCAGGGGCGGGCACAGCTCGCCCGGACAAGTAGTGTGGGGTGGGTGAGTGAACCGAGCCGAGCCGTCATCGTTGTCTCGGCGGTGGTCATTCGCGACCACGGGGGGCGCCTCCTGGTGGTGCGCAAGCACGGCACCACTCGTTTCATGAATCCGGGCGGCAAGCCCGAGCCGGGGGAGTCGGCCCGCCAGGCCGCGGTGCGAGAGGTCCGTGAAGAGCTGGGGCTGGACATCGCCGCGGACGAACTCGAAGCGCTGGGGCACTGGCGGCTGCCGGCGGCCAACGAACCCGGTCATGACGTGGACGCCACCGTCTTCATGCTGACACGGCGGCTCAGCCAGGCGCCCGAGCCGCTGGCCGAGCTTGCCGAGGTGAAGTGGCTCGATCCGCTGCAATCGGGCGATCCCGACGGGCTGGCCCCGCTATTGCGTGGGCCTGTGCTCTCAGCGCTTGCCTAGCGGCTCACCGATTGCAGAGACCAGCAAGTTGCCTCACCCCTACCAGGCGGTCAGGTCGAGGTAGCCGATACCACGTATATCACTGTGCTGCGGGTCGATGGTCCGGTCTGGTTCGAGCCGCGATAGCGCGTAGCGGCTCGGGGGTCACTGCGAGCGTATCGCAGCTAACGGGCTCAGCTTGGTGGCGCGTCGCGCCGGAATGATCCCTGCCACGGCACCGATCAGCACCGCGAACCCGATAGCACCAAGGCTGAGCCACCAAGGTATCAGTGAGATCGTGGCAGGTGAGCCGTCGTCGTTCAGGGAGAACGTGGGGGCCAACCACCGCGTTGATACCGGTGGAGATCCCAGAACTGAGGATGACACCCGACGTGCCGCCGATGAATCCGATGGCTGCGCTTTCGAAGAGGAACATGCGCCGGATGTCGCGCAGGCGGGCCCCGAGCACCTTGATGATGCCGATCTCCCGGGTGCGCTCGTAGACGCTCATCAACATAGTGTTAGCAATTCCGATGGCGGCGACGAATAGTGAGATGAAGGCGATTCCGCCCAGCACGGCCTGCGCCAGCGCCGCCTGCTCCTGGGCTCCCCGGATCCACTCGAGCTCGCTTTGAACCTCGTAGCCATCGGCTCGCAGCGCCGTAGTGAGCTCCTCTGCTTCTTGCAGCTCCGCGGTAACCAATCTCACCTCATCGTAGACGAATTGTGAGGTTGGGGCCCCAGACGCCGTCGTCGGTTGATTGGGCATTGCGTTGCCTGGGTATGCCTTCTGCCACGCGGGCATCATGGCGTCGAGGTCAGCAAGCAACGCCATGCTGTAGGACGTCCAGCTTTGGTCGTCGGTGGCGATGACGCCTGCGGGGACTATCGGCAAGCGGCCTGCCACGGGGGTGCCCTCCTCGGATGGTGGGCATTCTCCCGTGAAACATGCATCGAAGTCAGGCAGTAGTGTCAGGAACAGTTGGGCGGATTCAATATCGATGTCTGGCTCTGTCAGGGTGGCCTCGTCGAAAAACAACTCGCTGAAATGATCTCCGACGATGACGGTGAAGGGCGCTCCCTGCTCGGGGGGGCCACCGGAGGAATAGTCGGCCTCCAGGGCCTGGAGCGCATCGTTGGGCATCCCGATGATTTCAGTCTGGATCTCATAGCCGTTGACACTCAGGCCCACCGGGATCGAATAGACGGGCCAGGTGTCGGTGACCCCGGGGAGTTGGCTCAACTCAGCGACCATGTCGTCGTCGAGCAGGCGATCCTGCCCGGTCTCCGGGTCTGCGGGCACCTGCCAGACGCTCACCTGGCGGAGATTGGTTTGGTCCTCAATGCCCGCCAGCATTGTCGCTGACATCCCTACGCCGAGTGAGACCATGACGACGACGGCGATGGTTCCGACAATTACTCCCAGGATCGTCAGGGCAGATCGGAACTTTCGTTGCCACAGGCTGGACAGGCTCGACGCGAGTAGATCGGTAAGGCGCATCGCGGGCTAGGGTTGATCCGGCGGAACGAGTGGATTGGATTCGAGCACCGATATGTCGGTGGCAAGATCGGCTCGCTGGCGACGGCGGCGCCGCGCCCGTAGGATGAGTATCACCGCCAACGTCACTACCGCGACGAGAACCGACGCGCCGACCAGCGTGGTCATGGGGAAGCCGGTGGGCTCCTCCATCGGGGCCGCCTCCTCGGGCATGGCCTCCTCAGGGGCCTGGGGCTCCACGGCGAGTGCCACAGTTTGTTCCATCGTCGAGGCGGTGTCGGCCGCATCCTCGTATGTGATCAAGATCGTCGCTGGCTCACTGGACTCCTGTTCAGCCTGGATGAGTAGGTCGACTTGAGACGAGGTGCCCGGTTCGATCGTGCCGATGAAGACGTCGGGGCCGGTGATGGGTTGTCCTTCTTTGATCCCCACAGTGGCGTTGTAGATTTTCGATTTGCCCAGGTTGTTGATGGTGAATGTCACCGATCCCTGTTGGCCGATCGTGAGGACCTCGGGTGAGACCAGTAGCGTGGACGTGCTGGCCCGCAGCGGCTGCGTCACTGCGATAGCGACCGTCTCCTGCGACGAATACGGGTTGGCGTCACCGTCCTCATATTCGATGAGCAGCATGAGCTGATACGGACGTGTCTCGAGTTCCTCGAGTGCGCGGAACGACATCGTTCGGCTCACCGATCCCTCGGCCTTGATCGAGGAAATATAAGCAGATGTGGAACCCTCCACGGGCAGGAATGACGCGCCGTCGGAAGTCAGGGTGACCTTCAAGTTTCGAACCCTGGTCGATGATGACATGTTCTGCAGCGTGAACGACACCTTGAAGGTCTCGCCTGCGGCCACCTGAGCCGGTTCGGAGCCAAATGCCGTGAGCATCACCCTGGGGGTGGAGACCCCCGGCTGGGCTCCAGAATCGAACGATCCCGGGTCCGTGCCGCCGGCCTCCCCCGATGAGGCAGCCTCGTCGGAGGCCCCTTGCTGATCGGGGGTACCAGTGTCATCGGGGGTATTGCCGTCGTCGCTGGTCGAATCCTCCTCGTCTTGGGGGAGGATGATGGACGGGGCGGCGCTCGCCCCGGGGTGACCGAGGGTGACCGCGAGGATGAGCCCCAGCAGTGGCCAGATCACGAGCCGAATGCGGATCATGTGGTTTCCTCTCGCAGGGTGTTGGGATGGTGCGATTCCTCGTGCCCGACGATGCGCCCGTCGCCAATCGCCACAATGCGGTCGGCAAAGCCTGCGAGGTGGTGGTCGTGGGTCACCATGATCAGGGTCTGTCCGAAGCGCTCCATGATGCTCCGGAACAAAGTGAGGGTGTACTCGGCAGTTGTGGAGTCAAGGTTCCCGGTGGGCTCGTCGGCGAACAGGAGTGTGGGTTTGACCGCCAGGGCGCGGGCGATACCGACGCGCTGCTGTTGGCCGCCCGAGAGCTGGGCGGGTGTGTGGTGCAGATGGTGCTCTAGCCCCAACTGCAGCAAGATCGACCTGGCGTGGGCATTGCGTACCCGCTTCGGGTAGCCGCGAAAGGCCAGCGGCAATGCGACGTTTTGCACGGCGGTGAGCGCCGGGAGGAGATTGAACGATTGGAAAATGAAACCAACGTGCTTGCGGCGATAGGTGACGAGCTGGTCTTCCGTCATGTCGTGGAGGGCCAGCCCGGCGCATACGATCTGGCCTGCGGTCGGTCGTTCCAAACCCGCAATCATGTTCAGCAGCGTCGATTTGCCCGAACCTGAGGTTCCGACGATCGCGGTAAAGCTCCCCGGGGTGAAATCGAGGTTGACTCGATTGAGTGCGACAACGCGGGAATTGCCTACGCGATACACCTTTGAAAGGTCGCGGATCGCCACGACTGGGGGTAGGCGGGCAAGGGCGCGGGTGTCGTCTGCCCAGTCGTCGGCCACAGTAGTCACCTCCTTTGCTTCACAGTAGCCGTCGAGGGTGCCACGCACGCCGAATGTGGGGTCACCAAGAGGCATTTGGTGGGCCTGACTGGTCAAAGGCCCTAGACTGGCGCGATGAATAGTGATCTGACTACCGTGGATGTGATTCGCGAGGTAATGGCGTGGGATGACATGCCCGCCGCAACGGATGAACTTGCGCGTCAGGTGGTCGAGTCCGGATTCAAGCCCAGCATCGTGATCGCGGTGGCGCGAGGCGGTCTGATCCCGGCCGGTGCCCTCACCTATGCGCTGGGCGTCAAGCTCACCGACGCCATCAACGTCGAGTTCTACACCGACGTCGCAGAGGCCCGCCCCGATCCGATCCTTTTGGCCCCGATGCTTGATTCCGAGTCAATTTCGGGGCAGCAACTACTTGTGGTGGACGACGTTGCCGACTCCGGACGCACGCTCGGCCTCGTCATCAAGCTGCTGCGAGGATTCGGCGCCAATGTTCGCAGCGCCGTCCTTTACGCTAAACCCACCACTGTGGTGGAACCCGATTTCTGCTGGCGTCGCACCGACATGTGGATCGATTTTCCCTGGTCGAGCTAGGTGGCGCTGGTGGCCAATCAAATGCCTGGCGCCTCTGTGGTTCGGGTCCGCAGGGCCGCGCGACGAGTGAGCCATTCCTGCTTGAGCACGGGGAGCTTTTGGGCGAGAAAGTCATTGAAGTGCGCGAGATCTTTGAGGGCCTCCCGACGGCCTGATGTGTCCTCGGCAAGCAGGGCCACACCGCGGCGCAGCAGGGCCGCCTGCTCGATATGGCCAGTGGGGTCGAACTCGTGCTCAAAACTGAAGCCATCGATGCGTGCTTCGACGCGGTCCACCCGCTCGCCTCGCTGCCGGAACCGCGTGGCAAGCCCGCGGCCTTCCAGCGTCACCACGGCCTGCGTGATGGCCGATCGGCTCGCCAGTAGAGCATCCGACAGCTCGTTGATCGTGGGCGTGGCGGGGTCGCAGACCGCGAGGTAGCCGATCACGCGACCCGCGACGGGGGGAAATCCCATCTCTCGGACGTAGTACCGCCCGAGACGGTCAGCGAAGGAGAGCTGAGAATCTGTCGGCATTGCGTCACGGTAGCACCCATGACTGAGATGACACATTGTTGTGTTATCTCAGTCGGATTTGGTGCTTTCTGGTCGCGAAACTCGCGACCACCCTCCGCGAGAGCCCGCGGGTTTACTAGGCTAAGGGTGCCGGGCGTTGCTGCTCGGCTACGACTCGACAGTGAGGACGATATCCAGTGACACTCGAATGGACCGATCTCGACACTCGCGCGGTTGACTCCGCCCGTATCCTGGCCGCCGACGCGGTCGAGAAGGTGGGCAACGGGCATCCGGGAACCGCGATCTCGTTGGCACCAGCGGCGTACCTGCTCTACCAGCGCGTCATGAACCTCGACCCGGCCGACGACGCCTGGCTGGGTCGAGACCGATTCGTCCTCTCCGCCGGGCACTCGTCACTGACCCAGTACGCCCAGCTCTACCTGGCCGGTGCCGGCCTGGAACTGGCCGACCTTCAGCAACTGCGCACCTGGGGATCGCTGACTCCGGGGCACCCCGAATACGGGCATACGAAGTTCGTCGAGACCACCACGGGCCCCCTGGGTGCCGGGGTCTCCAATGCCGTGGGCATGGCGATGGCGGCCCGCCGCGAACGCGGTCTGCTCGATCCCGACGCGGACCCCGGCGAGTCGCCCTTCGATCGAATGATCTACACCATCGCCGGCGACGGCTGCCTCCAAGAGGGCATCGCCAGCGAGGCATCCTCGATCGCAGCCACCCAGAACCTCGGCAACCTCGTGCTGATCTGGGACGATAACCGCATCACGATTGAGGGTGACACAAACATCGCTTTCACCGAGGATGTCTCCGCCCGCTACGCCGCCTACGGCTGGCACGTACAGCACGTCGACTGGACCCACGGCGGGACCGAATACCGCGAGGACCTCGACGCGTTGCAGGCCGCGATCGAGGAGGCGGCCAGCATCACCGACCGACCGTCGTTCATTCGCCTGACGACAGTCATCGGCTGGCCGCTACCTACCAAGGCGGGCCAAGAGGCGGTACACGGGGCCAAGCTGGGCCCCGAGGAGATCGCCGCGCTCAAGGACCGCCTCGGCTTCCCGAACGAACCATTCGCGGTGGACGCCGATGGCGTGGCTCACGCCCAGGCCAACGTCGCCCGACGCGGTGAGGCCGCCAGGGCCGCCTGGAACCTCAAGTACGACGCGTGGCGCCAGGCGCACCCGGACAAGGCCGAACTGCTCGACCGGATCAGCCAGCGCAAGCTCCCCGCCGACCTGAGCCTGCCGGTCTTCGACGAGGGCAAGATGTCTACCCGCAAGGCCTCCGGTGCCGTGCTCAGCGCGCTGGCCGAGCAGCTGCCCGAGCTGTGGGGCGGCTCGGCCGATCTCGCCGGATCCAACAATACGACGATGAAGGGGGAGCCCAGCTTCCTGCCCGAGGGGCGTCAAAGCGCCGAGTGGCAAGGCGGGCCCCACGGTCGCACGATTCACTTCGGGGTCCGCGAACACGCCATGGGCGGCATCGTCAACGGCATCACGCTCTCGGGCCTGACCCGCGCCTACGGCGGCACCTTCATGGTGTTCTCCGACTACATGCGCCCCGCGGTACGCCTGGCGGCCCTGATGCGGATCCCCAGCACATTCGTGTGGAGCCATGACTCGATTGGGGTCGGCGAAGACGGCCCCACGCACCAGCCCATCGAACATCTGGCTGCCCTCCGCGCGATCCCAGGACTCGACGTTGTGCGTCCAGCCGACGCCAACGAGACATCGGTGGCCTGGGGTGAGATCTTGCGCCGTAGCGACCGACCCGCCGGGCTGATCCTGTCCCGGCAGGACCTGCCGACTGTGGCCCGAGGCGAGCAGTTCGCCTCCGCCGAAGGAGTCGCCAAGGGCGCCTACATCCTGCGCGAGGCATCGCAGGCACCCCGGCTCATCCTCATCGCCACCGGTTCCGAGGTGGCTGTGGCCATGGCGGCCCAGGAACAGCTTGAGGCCGCTGGGGTACCCACCCGACTTGTCTCGATGCCGTGCCAGGAATGGTTCGACGAGACCGACGACCAGTACCGGGAATCGGTGCTGCCCGTGGCCGTCACCGCGCGGGTGAGCATCGAAGCTGGCATCTCGATGGGCTGGGCCAAGTACCTAGGCTGCCAGGGGGCCTCGGTCTCGATCGAGCACTTCGGTGCCTCGGCCTCCGGTACCAAGTGTTTCGAAGAGTTCGGCTTCACCGCCGAGCACGTCGTCGAGGTCGCCACGTCGATCCTCGGCTGAGCTGCGCATCGCTGATCCCGTCGTCTGGTTGGGCGGCGGGATCAGTCGCGTTCGAGGCCGGCAGGCGTGGCGCCCGCGCCCGGGGGCGGCAGCCGGCGCGGCGGGTAACCTGGAGGCGAGACGAAGGAGACTCACATGCCGCTGACCGATCTGTTCAACTGCCTCTCCTTGGGGCGCAACGCCCCGATAGTGCTGGAGTTGGACCTCGCCAGGGGCCTGCTCGAGACCAGTCCACGCAACCCCTTCCAGGCCCTGCAAGCGCTCAACGCCACCAGCATGGCCGCGGTACGTGCGCACCTGGAGCAGGCACGCGAGGATGATCGAGTCCTGGGGCTTATCGTCCACGCCGTGGATCCTGGGCAACCTTTGTCAGTGCTCGACGAGGTCGCGGAGCTCATCGCCTACTTCGGCGAGAAGAAACCCACCGCCGCCTGGGCCGAATCATTCGGTGAGCTTTCGCAGGCGATGGGGGCCTATCAGGTGGCGGCCGCCGCGCAGCACGTGTGGCTCCAGCCCACCGGAGCGCTGGGGATCAGCGGCGTCGACGCCACCATAGTCTTGTTCAAGCACATGTTCGCCAAGATCGGAGTCGAGCCCCAGTTCGGCCAACGCTGGGAATACAAGTCCGCTGCCGATCAGTACTCGGCCGATGAGGTCACCCAGGCCAATCGTGAGATGATGACCCGGCTCGTCGACTCGACTGTCGCGACCAGCGTCGCCACGATCGCCGCGCGGCGGGGGCAATCGATCGACGAGGTATGGGACGCGGTGAACAACTCCCCGCTGGCGGCAGCCGAGGCCCTGGAGCGGGGGTTAGTTGACGCGCTCGGGTATCGCGACGAGGTGTATGCGGCCTGTCTGGCCGATTGGGGAGCCGAACCGGATCACCTCCGCTACGTGCAGCGCTATAGCGCCCAACAACCGATCGCAGCCAGCTTCACCCGCCGCCGCTGGCCCAAGGTCGCGGTGGTGCGCGTTCAGGGCGGGATCGACACCGGTAGGGGCCGGTCGAGCGGGCCGATGGGGGAGTCCACCGGCGCCGATGTTGTCGACGAGCAGCTTCGCGCGGTCCTGCGCGATGAGAACATCAAAGCCGTGCTGCTCGACGTCGACAGCCCAGGCGGGTCTGCGGTCGCCAGCGACTTCATCCGTCGCAGCGTGATCCGGGTCCGGGAGTCCGGTCGCCCGGTCGTCGCGCGGATGGGTTCGGTCGCTGCTTCCGGTGGGTATTACGTCTCGATGGGCTGCAACGAAATAGTGGCGCAGGCATCCACCCTGACCGGTTCTATCGGTGTCCTGGCGGGCAAATTCGTCACTGCGGGCCTCTATGAGAAGCTGGGGATTGTCCGGGAGCCGGTTCGCTCGGGGGCCCAGGCGGGGATGCTCAGCTCCGCGACTGCCTTCACCGATGATGACTGGGTCAAGCTCAACGAATTCCTGGACCGGGTGTACCTGGATTTCACCACGCTGGCGGCCAAGGACCGTGGCATGGACTACGAGGCGTTGGAGGCCCTGGCGAAGGGACGCGTCTGGACCGGGGCCGATGCCCTGGCCCATGGTCTGATCGATCACATCGGCGGCTGGCGCCTGGCCTACGAGCGGGCCTGCCGGCTGGCCGGCGTCAGCCCAGAAGCCTCGACGGTGCATCGGATGTCACGGTTGGGCCCGCTGGAACAACTGCTTCCCGCGGCGTCGAGTGAATCGGTCTCCGCCTCCGCCGTGCCCGTCGCGGTGGGCCCGGAGGATCTTCTGCAACGAGCCGCGGCATGGCTGGGCCTGCCGGTCCACGGTGCGCTGAGCCTTCCGTTCGGGATCACGCTCAGGTAGTGCCGCCGGTCTTGAACTCCTGATCCAGCGTGCGGGGGATGAACGCCGAATACACCGAGCCGAGTAGGAGCAGGCCAGCACCCACGGCGAAGGCCGCCTCCATCGACCACGCGTCGTAGAGATAGCCCGCCACGAGCGGGCCCAGGATCGATCCGACATCGGTCATCATCGTAAACAGTGCCACCGGCTGGCCGCCGCGGCCGCGCGTGACATCGCCCACCGATGCCGTCGGCGCGGTGCCCTGCATCGCCGCGCCGATGCCGTACCCGCTCAGCACGGCGATCAGTACCCAGATGTTGCCGGAGAAGGGGACGGCCAGTGCCGCGATCCCGGTGACGATCCCGGAAGCTATCATGATCGGACGCCGCCCGATCCGGTCGCTGGCCTGCCCGGCAGGTCCCAGCGCTGCGGTCTGGGCGAAAGCGGCCAGCGCAAACGCGATCCCGGTCCACGCGGTCGACAGCAGCAGCACTTCGGTCACGAAGATCGGGATGAGCGCATTACGGATCCCGAACGACACCCAGCCCTGACCCAGGGCGATGGTGCACGCCGCCTGGTAGCGGACATCCGCGATGACCTCCCGAAACGGGCGGGGCGGCCGGTGAGCTGCCGTGGGAAGTACCACGGCCCGGGCAGGCAGCATGAAGAAGGTAAATGCCGCCGAGATCGCCAGCATGCCCGCATAAAAATAGAAGGGGGCGTAGATCGAAACACCGCCCAATAGCCCACCAAGCGCAGGACCGCCCATATTGCCTAACAGGAATCCGCCCTGGTAGAGGCCGGCCGCGCGGCCGCGGATGTGCTCCGGGGTGGTCGAGAGCAGCAAGTTCATTGCTGAAACAGTGAAGATCGCCGAACCCACCCCGCCGGAGGCGCGGGCGGCAATCATCACGGCAAGATTGGGTGCCAGCGCGGTGCCGATTGTGGTGACGGCGACGATTGCCATGCCCAAGACGATGGCGTTGCGTTCGCCCAGGTATCGTCCGATGCTCGAGGCGAAGGGGCTGGTGAACAGGCGGGCCGCCGCGAACAGGCTCACCACGAGCCCCACCTGCAGCGTGTTGGCGCCGAAGGTACGGGCGAAGGGGGTCAAGACGGGGATCACAACGCCGAACCCCAACGCAAGCAGGAGCGCGGCACCCGAGAGAACCTTCGCGGTGCGCGGTAGATCCGATGCGGCGAATCGTGCGAACTTGGACACCCCGCCTCCTTTCAACCGCGCCGAGCCAGAATAGCCCGGCTCCGATCCCGCGGCGGTTGGGGCGTCGGCGTGCAGCAGCGGTCCCCATA
This sequence comes from Arachnia sp., assembly GCA_047972985.1. Lineage (GTDB taxonomy): Bacteria > Actinomycetota > Actinomycetes > Propionibacteriales > Propionibacteriaceae > Arachnia. Next base: position 17,071 of record JBKEBG010000115.1, on the reverse strand, counting down.
GAATTGCAGCCATGTCTCCAGCTGTGGCCGCGCTGATCGGTGCCACGATCGCGTTGGTTGTCGTGGGGATTGTGACGTGGGCCAGGCGGGCTGTCCGGCGTACTCAGGAGGTGTTGGCCGCCGCAGTTCCCGGGCGGGACGCAGACCTGGCAGACGTGGTGCAGGCAGTGCAGCTGGGCGCGGTGTTGGTGGGGCCCAAGGACGAGGTTGTCGTCGCGAACGAGGCAGCCGCCGCTATGGGTTTGGCCCGCGCCAGCCGGGTGGGATCGGTGGAACTGCTCGACTTGATTCGTGAGGTACGTCGTGGCCATCGTACTTTCGTCGGAGCCATTCCCCCGCACCGGGTGCCGGGGCAACCAGCCCTCGAACTGGACGGGACCCTGATTGCACTGTCGGACGATTCGGTGCTGGTACTGGCTGAAGACCCTTCCGCATCGGAGCGCGTCGAGGCGGTGCGGCGCGATTTCGTGGCTAACGTCAGCCACGAGCTCAAGACCCCGATCGGTGCCATCGGCATCCTCGCCGAGGCCCTCGATCTGGCCAGGGACGACCCGGAAGAGGTCGCCAGGTTCGCCGACCGATTGCAGCGTGAAACCCAGCGCCTGAGCCAGCTGCTGGCCCAAATCGTCGAGTTGAGCCGGCTGGAGGCGGCCGACCTTTTCCTGGTGCGGGAGGTCGTCGAGATTTCCGAGGTCGTGGCGGAATCGCTGGGGCGTTCCAGCACGGCCGCCGAACAACGCAACATCACCCTGGTGGGGCCCGGCGCCTCCGCGGTCCGGGTGCTGGGTGATCGCTGGCAGCTGATCGACGCCGTCACCAACCTGGTACAAAACGCCATCATGTACTCCGATCCGCGGGCCAGGGTCGCGGTCTCGGTGGAGGCGGCGAATGTCGACGGTGACGAGTTTGTCGATATTCGCGTGGCAGATAACGGAATCGGCATCAGACTGGAGGATCAGACGAGGATCTTCGAGCGCTTCTACCGGGTGGACTACGCGCGAAGCCGCGAGAACGGGGGCACGGGGCTCGGCCTGTCGATTGTGAGGCACATTGCCTTGGCCCATGGCGGGACCATTACAGTGTGGTCGAGGCCCCAGCAGGGATCGACGTTTACGCTTCGGCTTCCCGCGCTACTCGGGGAGGAGCACCAGACATGACCCGGATCCTGATCATCGAGGACGAAGCGTCCTACCGTGAGGCGCTGGAGTACATGCTCGGCCGAGAGGGATTCGATGTGGCCACCACCCCGGATGGGGCCACGGGGCTCGCCGAATTCGACAAATCGGGCGCTGACCTGGTGCTGCTGGACCTGATGATGCCCGGGATGCCAGGCACCGAGGTGTGTAAGCAACTGCGTGCTCGCAGCAACGTCGCCGTCGTCATGCTGACCGCCCGCGACTCCGAGGTGGACAAGGTCGTTGGCCTTGAGCTCGGCGCCGACGACTACGTCACCAAGCCGTTCAGCCACCGGGAACTCGTGGCCCGGATCCGAGCCGTGCTGCGTCGCGGGCAGGACCAGGAGTTGTTACCCGCCGTGGTTGAGGTGGGGGGAGTGCGCATCGATGTGGAACGCCACCAGGTCACCGTCGATGGCGACGAGGTGAGATTCGCCCTGCGTGAGTTTGAGCTGTTGGAGCTGCTGCTTCGCAACGCCGGACGGGTGATGACCCGAGGCCAGCTGATCGATCGGGTCTGGGGAAGCGACTACGTGGGCGATACCAAGACCCTCGATGTCCACATCAAGCGGCTCCGGAGCAAGATCGAACCCCAGCCGGCGAGCCCACAGCGGCTGGTGACTGTCCGGGGGCTCGGGTACAAGTACGAGGGATGAACTCGGATCAGGCCTGCGCGTCGGCCCAGGCCTGGGCGTAGTCATCGTGCTCGGCGGAGACCACAGGGGCCTCGAGGAGTACCCGGGTGCCGTCGTCGAAACCGAGGGTGACGTGCGCCAGCAAGCCTGGAGTCAGCTCCGGGTCAACGAAAGCTACCTCAGGGCCGGCCAGGGCGATCGCCTTCCCGCGGGCGATGGGGGCGGAGAAGTCCACGGCCACACCCTCACCCGCGGTGCCGTCCACCTTCGTGGCGGCCAGCACCACCCCCTGGAGGGTGACAGCCTCGCTCGCGGTGATCACTCCGGACACGACGGCATTGCCATCCTCGTCGCTGATGACCAGGAGATTGCGCACCTTCACCGGGCCGGAGTCGGCTTGGACCCCCGCGCCGGGCGGAACCGAGGCGTCCCAATCTCCGGCGGTGCAACCGACGGCGAGCAGGCTGAGGGTGGCCATGGTGGCGATCAACAGTCGCTGGGCGAAGCGTGAGCGGCGCATCGTTCTCCTTGCAGGTCCGATCGCCACATAGTAACCGTCCAGTGGCCTGTCACGAAGCCGATGCCCGCCGTGGGGCGTCCGCCAATCGATTGACCAGGCCCGGGTGAGGCCTCGCGTGGTAACCTTGACTCCGGAAAGGGGCCAGATCTATGACGTTTACGGTCGGCGAGACGGTGGTTTATCCCAACCATGGAGCCGCAGTCATTGAAGACATCGAGACCCGAAAGATCAAGGGGGAAGACAAGCTTTACCTGGTGCTCCGGATTATTGGCCAGAACGATCTGGTCGTCCGGGTTCCGGCCTGCAACCTCGACTTGGTCGGCGTCCGCGATGTCGTCGACGCAGATGGGTTGGAACGTGTGTTCGACGTTTTGCGTGCCGAACATACCGAAGAACCGACCAACTGGTCACGCCGATACAAGGCAAATCTAGAGAAACTCCATTCCGGAAACGTCATCAAGGTCTCCGAGGTGGTTCGAGACCTGTGGCGCCGTGATCGGGATAAGGGGTTGTCCGCTGGCGAGAAGCGGATGCTGAGCAAAGCTCGCTCCATCCTGGTGGCCGAACTGGCACTGGCTGAGGATGTTGCCGAGGACCGGGCCGAGACGATGCTCGACGAGGTGCTGGCCTCGTAGCCCAGAACACTTGGTTTTTTGTGGGGCCGGTGCGCAATGCACCGGCCCCACGTGTGTGTGACTGAGCAATTCTGTCGGCGCTGAAGTCCCTGTGAGCGCAGCAGATTGTCCGGAGCGCTTGCGCGCTACTTGACTTCCTCGGGGTCGGCCACGAACGTGTTGCACGCCCCGACAGAGTCGGCGGCTAGGCCGCGTTCGGCCCACATCTTGCGGTTTTCTCCGGTGCCGTGATCCCCAGGGGTTGTCGGATCCCCGCCGAAACGCTCCTGCAGCCGATCATCACCGATCTCGTAGGTGACCTGGCCAAAGGCGGCCCGGTCGTCATCGGTCAAGCCCATCGATTCGGCGAGCGAGTTGGTCACGGTTCCGGCGAAGCAGTCGGCCTGTACCTCCAAGCGTCGGTTCAACTCCATGGCTTCACTCTCGTCAGCCTCGTTCATCAAGATCAACCCTCCCGCGAAGATTCCGGAGCGGCCTTGCATCGCGTGGCCGTACTCGTGAGCCATAATCAGGTCGAGCGTGAAGCGGTGCTCCGCCAGCTCCTGTGGCAGCGCGTCCAGGACATCCGAGGCAAGGTACAGGGATTGATCGGCGGCGCAGTAAAAGGCGTTGTTGGACTCCGCCGTTCCGCACTGAGTGTTGACGGTGCCCCCAGCGGGAAACACCGTGACGGTGGGTTGGTAGGCGATCAGGCCGGCCTCCTCGAGTGCCGGGCCCCACACCCGGGTCAGGCATGCGACGAACTCCTCGAAGTGAGCCTGCAACACGGCGTCGTCTACGGTGGTTCCGTCGCCCACGGGCCCTGTGGAGCAGCGCACTGGCACCGCGAGGCTGACGGCGTAGATCGGATTCGCCTGTGTGAGCGTGACGGCCTCGTCGCTGGTGGGTATCTCCAGCTCGGGCGGCGTGTCGTCTTTGGAGGGCAACTCGTAATCCTCGTTCTGATAGTCAACCTCGACGACCTCATCGTCGGGTTCCTCGCTATTCCCACTGGTGGCGAGCGCATAAGCGAACAGCGAGGCAAGCAGCACGAGCGCCACTGCGAGCCCAAGCACCAGCGCCACGGGAGGCTGCTGGCGCGGCGGCCGAGGTTGCGGGCCAGGGCCCCATTGGCCAGGCGGCGGTCCTTGCGGCCCCTGCCCGTAGCCGTTCCCCGGCCCGTAGCCAAAACCCGGCTGAGCAAACCCTTGCTGACCCACACCTGGTGGGCGGGGCCCTTGCTGGCCGAAGCCAGGCTGGACGAACCCTTGCGGATACCCGAAGCCCTGATGGCCGAAACCCTGTGGCGGCCGGCCAAAGCCCGGCGGTGCCGCAGGCGGGAAGCTCTGCTGGGGCCATGGGGCGGGCGGCTGCTGCGGACCTGGTGGCCTCCAGCCACCCTGCTGCGGACCGTAAGGGTTGCCTGGGGTGCTGGGATACGTCACATTTCCAGGTTAGCGCGGGGCAGAGCCACTGAGTTTGCAAACTTAGGTAGCTGACAATAGCCGCCCACCTCATCTGGATGGGGTCTCATCGTAGGGTACCGTCAGTAATGTCAGTTTCACTCCGCATCAAGGGGGCCCAGGTGGGCGTTTCAGTCGTGGCTAGGTCCGTGCGGATCGCGCTCGCTCTCGTGTTAACGGCGGTGGTATCCAGCGTCGCGATGCTGCCGGCTGCGGCGGATGTGGGGCGAGCGGAGCTACTGACCTTCTCGGGAGTGGTGAACAAGGCAGGCGTTTTGTCGGCTACGCAGCAGCTGAGCTTCGAGACCGCCCCGGAGACGTTGGAGCAGCGGTTGGCTACCCGGGCTCCCATCGACTCGAACCGCTTCTACACCTACCAGATCAGCAACGTCACGGCCACTGTTGACGACGCCGAAGTGGACGTGACCACCCGGCAAGACGGTGATTACCTCGTGGTCAGCATCCCGACGAAGGGTGCCAGCGAGGCAGTGTTGAACTACCAGGTGACGGGAGCCACCCGCTCCCAAGACGACATGACAGTGTTCTCGTGGCGTCCGGTGCAAGGGCTCAACGTCCAGGTCGACGCGACCGAGGGCGAGGTGCGCCTGCCTGCTGTGGCTGAGTTCATTGATTGCACCTCCGGAGCGCCAGGGACCCTCGACAGGTGCGATCTGTTCGTCGCTGGGACCCACGACGCACCGTCGCCGCTTTTCCAGACCTCCGCACTGGGGGCGGGGGAGCAGGTGACCCTCACCGTGGGGGTCACCGCCGAGGCCGTCGCCGCGACCGCCGTGGTGGAGGAAGAGTGGAGCCTGAACCGGGCCTTCCGGCTTACGCCGCTCACGGTGGGCATCGCACTGGGAGCGCTCGCCGCGGGGGGGATCGCGCTGTATGTGCTCGTCCGCCGGGTCGGTGTCGATCTTAGCCACGACGGTGAAGTGGCTGCGGTCGCGTCATTCCAGCCGGTGGCCGATGGGCAGAGCGTTTTCGAGGTCTCCGACGGGATCCGCCCGGGCCATGTTGGCACGGTCGCCGACGAGCGCGTCGACCCGGTTGACGTGACCGCCACCCTGCTCGACCTTGCGGTGCGTGGTCATTTGCGGATCGAGGAGCTCCCGCATTCTCAGCACGAGCTGCTGGACTGGCGCTTGTCACGCACCTCCACCGACGACGAGCTGGCCGAGTTCGAGCAGCGGCTGCTGGACGCAGTCACCCCGGATGGGGCCGAGACATTGGTCTCCGAGCTACCCGACACACTTTCCCCCGCCCTGCCGGGCATCCAAGACGCTCTCTACGACGATGTCGTGGCTCGCGGGTGGTTCGAGTCACGCCCGGATTCCATTCGGAGCAGCTGGCGCACCCGGGGTCTGCTGGTGATGGGCCTCGCCGCCGTCGTCGCCTTGGCCCTGGTCGCGTTCACCTCGTTCGGCTTGTTGGCCATCGTCGTGGTGCTGTTGGCCGCCGGGCTGCTGTGGCTGGCTGATCGGATGCCGCGGCGCACGGCAGCGGGCTCGAAGCTTCTGAGCGGCCTGGGAGCACTGAGTGCTGTGCTGGCCACTCAGCCGACCGATCACCTGCCGCCAGGCAAAGAAATCCAGCAAACCTCGCACATCCTGCCCTACACGATCGTCTTGGGGCACAAGGACCGCTGGCTTGCCGCGCTGGTGGCCGCGGACGACGATGACACTGCCCCGGACCCGACGACGATCTCGTGGTATCACGCCCCGGAGACCTGGCACCTGCAGGACCTGCCCACATCATTGACCCAGTTCATCCACATTGTGCAGGGTGAGCTTTTCTCGCGCTGAGCCTTCCGGCTCCTCAAGTGCCACCCCCGCGCTGTTGGAGCCTCTGGAACTCAGCCGGGCACCCCGGAGCGTAGCCGTGCCCGGGATGTGCGGCGGTAGAGTGAGGGAACCTACGTCTCGTGAAGGGAGCCGTCATGCCGGAGATCGCCGCAGATCGGTTCACGCTGAACTACCCCCACCACGTCGCCGCCTTCGACACCTACCCCCAGGCCCAGGCAGCCGTCGACTACCTGGCCGATAACGGTTTCCCGGTGGAGAACCTGCTGATCGTCGGGACTGACCTGAAGTCCGTCGAGCGGGTCACCGGTCGCCGGACCTGGGGCACCGTCCTCGGGCAAGGTGCTGTCGGCGGTTTGAGCACGGGTGTCCTGGTGGGGCTCATGCTGTACCTGTTCTCCGGCGGCACCGGGGACCTGTTGCTGGTCCTCATGGCGGGGCTGGCGCTGGGGGTCGTCTTCGGGCTCGTCTCCAGCGCCCTGGCGTATTGGATGACCCTCGGCAAGCGCGATTTCGACTCGCTTCGCCAGATCGTTGCCACCAGCTACGAGGTCCTCAGCGAACACAAGGTCTCCGCCAAGGCCAAGGAGCTGCTCGACCAGCGGCCGGGGGAGCGCGCCAAGCAGTTCCGCTGACCCTGTGTCCGTGGCCTCCAGTTGGGCGGTAGATTCGGTGGTATCCAGCTACTTCGTCAAGCACGAAACGAGGCAGAATTGATGCGACTCCACTGGGACGCCCACAACCCGAACGCAAGCGACGCGCCGATCCTGCTCGTCGGCCCCAGCCTTGGCGGGAACGCTGCCCAGCAATGGACTGGCGTGGCGCAGAAGCTCGAGAACCGGGCCCTGGTGGTGTTCCTCGACCTTCCCGGCCACGTTCAGTCCGAGCCGTGGCCGGACGAGACCGAACCCACCCTGGACGCCGTGGCGTCGGCCATCATTGCTGTGCTGCGGGAGGTCAGGGCCACCTACGGCGACCGGCCGGCCGTGTTCGCTGGGGTGTCGTTGTCCGGTGCCACAGCGCTCCATGTGGCCCGCGACTTCCCCGACGAGCTGTCGGGGGTGGTGGTCATCGCGTCCGCGGCCACCATCGGCGAGCCCACCGCGTGGCTGGAACGAGCCGAGCTCGTGGCCTCTGGGGGCACGGCCCAATTGGTTGACATCACCATGAAGCGGTGGTTCACCCCGACGTTTAGGGCGCAGCGCAGGGAACTGGTCGAGGGCATTCTGGACGATCTGGCGGCCACGGATGATCACAGTTATGCCCAGCTGTGCCGGGCCCTGTCCGTCCACGACGTGCGGGAAGATCTCGATCAGATTCGGATCCCCACCATGCTGATCGCCGGCGGACACGACACGTCCACCCCGATGGATCGAGTGGAACTCGTGGCCGAGCGCGTCCCCGGTGCCGAGCTTCACGTCATCGACGGTGTTGCCCACCAGATCACCGTCGCCGAACCGGGCGATGTCGCGGTCCTGCTGCAGAACTTCCTGGAGCGGGTGACCCGCCCGGACAATCGCTGGCAGGGCGACGACTAACCCACACGATCAGCCCGGCGGTTGAGAGCCGCCGGGCCCACCGCACACAAATGTGCGCGGCGGCCCGGCGCAGCAGGGCAGGACCTAGTCCTGGACCTCGGACATGTCCCCGCTCCACAGAGTGTGGAAGGTACCCGCAGCGTCAACGCGGCGGTAGGTATGGGCGCCGAACAGGTCACGCTGGCCCTGGATCAGGGCCGCAGGTAGCCGCTGGGCGCGCAGCCCGTCGTAGTAGGCCAGCGACGACGCGAACGCCGGGCTTGCTATCCCGGTGCTCGCGGCCAAGGCGACGATCCTGCGCCAGGCGGCGAGGCCGTCGGCGACAGCGGCGGTGAAGTAGTCGTCTGCGACCAGTAGCGGAAGCTCGGGATTGCGCTCATATGCCTCGGTGATCCGGTTGAGGAACTTGGCGCGGATGATGCACCCGCCGCGCCAGATGCGGGCCATGGCGCCCCGGTCGATGTCCCAGCCGTACTCCTGGCTGGCGGCGGCGATCTGATCGAAGCCCTGCGAATAGGCCACCACCTTGGAGGCATACAGCGCGGCCCGAACGTCCTCGATGAACCCGGCGCGGTCGGTAATCTCCAGCGGCGCCGCCTGACCTGGCAGCGCGGTGCCCGCCTCGCGCTGGGGCAGGGCCGATGAAAGGGCCCGGGCAAACGTCGCCTCCGCGATCCCGGTGACCGGGACCCCGAGATCGAGGGCACTTTGCACCGCCCAGGTGCCGGTACCCTTCATCCCCGCCTGGTCCACCACCACATCCACGAATGGCTTCCCGGTGCGGGGATCGGTATGGCGCAGCACCTCTGCGGTGATCTCGATGAGGTAGCTCTCGAGGTCGCCGGAGTTCCACTCGGCGAAAATCTCGCCCAGCTCCTGGGGTGTGGCGCCCAGCCCTTCGCGGGGCAGCGTGAATGCCTCGCCGATCAGTTGCATGTCGGCGTACTCGATGCCGTTGTGGACCATCTTCTCGAAGTGCCCGGCGCCGTCCGGCCCGACGTGGGTGCAGCATGGCACCCCGTCCACGTGAGCCGAGATCGACTCCAGCAGCGGCCCGAGTGATTCGTAGGCCTCGGCCGGGCCGCCGGGCATGATGCTCGGACCGGTGAGGGCTCCCACCTCGCCACCTGAGATCCCCGCCCCCACGAAACGCAAACCGAGTTCGCGAAGCGCCGACTCGCGTCGTCTGGTGTCGGTGAACTTGGCGTTTCCACCGTCGACGATGATGTCGCCCGCCTCGAGCAGCGGGATCAGGGAATCGATGGTGGCATCGGTCGGGGCACCAGCTTTAACCATCACGATCATCCGGCGGGGCCGCTTGAGCGAGGCGACGAAGTCAGCCAACTCGTGTGCGGGTACGAAGGAGCCCTCAGCGCCGTGCTCGGTCATCACGTCGTCGGTGCGGGAGGCGGTGCGGTTGTAGAGGGCAACTGTGTGGCCTCGGCTGGCGAAGTTGCGCGCCAGGTTCGAACCCATCACCGCCATTCCGATCACACCGATATCGGCTGAAGCTGTTGTCACTGTCTGACTCCTCATATGGTCTGTGGCCACGATTGTTCCATCCCATCACGGCGGGCGCAGCCTGGCGCCGAGGTGCTCGGTTCTGGCTGGGCTCCCACCAACGAACCGTAGCGCGCGGCTCGCGGCGCGGTCACTGCAGGCAGGGCTGCTCGTGGTTGGATCGCTCCGGCGGGCCAGGGGCGTTGAGGTCGAGCCAGACGCCCAGCATGCCAATGATGAAGCAGCTCCCGGCGGCCATGATTCCCGCCGCGAGCAGCGGAAGCTCAAGCCTGTCGGGCAGGGCGAGTGGGAAGGCCCCGAGCAGGGCGGGATGGCGTAGAGGTCGCTGGTCAACACTGCCGGGATTTCCTGGATGAACACATCGCGAAGGTGCCGCCGCCGACCGCTGTGATGGTGCCCAGTGGGCCGCTGCTGGCAAGTCAGGCCGGGACTCGATGGGCGGCGGCTGGGCCTCGGCGATCTAGAGAGCCAGCGAGTTCCAATGTCCGGGGCGCTCCAGGGTCGCCATGGTGGCGCTGAGGCCAGCTGGGCCAAGGCTGACCAGACACACCAGCAGCGACAGGGTGGGAAAGCCGTGCGGGCGGTTGTCCCGGATGATGGCCCGATCGTCGCGGGGATCGACCGCCCGTGTCGTCTGGGCCAGGGCATCGAGCCAACCGGACCACCACGGCCGGCCTGACGTGGGCGTATCGGCGAAGCGCTGGCGCCAGGCCGCGACCCGCGCAGTTCCAGGGTCGTCCAGGTCATCGTGGGCGATCATGTGAGTGCCGGGGGTCAGCTCGCTCACCCTGGGCGCGCCGCCCTCCCACGACGTCACCCGGGCCCCCGAAGACGACGCCTCCACGAGGTTGAACCCCAGCGTGGTGAGGGGATCGGGAAGCCGTGCCCCGGTCACCGCCCCCAGTACCAACCCTCCCCTGGACGTAGGGGCGGCAATATCGGCGCCACCGGCGCGGTTGAGCAGCACCGCAACCCGCTGATCCGTGTGCGCCAGCCAGGCGCCACCGGCGAGCTCATCCTGGATCCCCGTCACCCCGGGATGATCGGGCCACCAGGCGCCCAACGGGCGCCAGGGCCGGGCCGGATCCTCGTCCCGCACCGCCAACAGCAGAATGTCGCCGGAGGGTGACTCCGGTACCCGTAACACCACGGTGCACATATTCGGCAGCGTACCCGGGCACAATCGAAGGCATGGTCATAGTGGTGGGTGTCACCGGCGGGATCGCCGCCTACAAGACAGTGTCACTGGTGCGGCTGTTGATAGCAGACGGTCACGATGTGCACGTGGTGCCCACCGAGGATGCGCTGCGTTTCGTGGGGCGGCCGACGTGGGAGGCGATCAGCCGCAACCCCGTGACAACGTCGGTGCACGAGGACGTGCCGCAGGTGCGGCACGTGGCGCTGGGCCAGCGGGCGGACCTCGTGGTGGTGGCCCCGGCCACTGCGGACTCCCTGGCGAGGATGGCGGCGGGCCTGGCCTCAGATCTGCTCGGCACGACGCTGCTGGCCACGAAGGCGCCGGTGCTGGTGGCCCCCGCCATGCACACCGAAATGTGGCAGCATCCGGCCACGGTGGCCAATGTTTCGACGCTGCGCTCGCGCGGGGTCCACGTGGTGGGCCCGGCCGATGGGCCGCTCACCGGAGGGGACTCTGGGCCCGGCCGGATGAGCGAGCCCAACCAGATTCACGACGCGGTGACCCGGCTGCTGGGGCGGCGCCAGGACCTAGCGGGGCTGAGGATCGCGGTCTCGGCCGGAGGAACCCGTGAACCGATCGACCCCGTGCGCTTTCTGGGTAATCGCTCCAGCGGACGTCAAGGAGTGGCCCTGGCCCGGGCCGCCGTCGAGCGCGGGGCGAGCGTGCTGCTGGCCGCGGCGAATGTCGAGGCCGCGATCCTGGCTGAGGCCGGGCCAGTGGAGGTGGTCACCGCAGGGTCCGCGCTTGAGCTCGGTGATGTGATGCGAGGCTTCGCGGCCCGCGCCGATGTCATCGTGATGGCGGCGGCGGTCGCCGACTTCCGGATCGCCGAGATAGCTGAGGCGAAGCTGACCAAGGAATCGGGCGGCATCGGCAGCCTCGCCCTGGTCGAGAATCCCGACATCCTGGCAGGCCTGGCCGCGGCCCGGCGTCCGGGACAAACCGTCGTTGGCTTCGCGGCCGAGACCGGCACCGCCGAGGAAGTCCTGGAACGTGGCCACCGCAAGTTGCAACGCAAGGCAGTCGAGCTGCTGGCGGTGAATCAGGTGGGCTGGGACCGAGGCTTCGAGGTGCCCGATAATCACATCCTGGTGCTCGGCACCGGTGGCGCGGTGGTAGCTGACATCGCCGGTTCCAAGCGCGACGTCGCCGACGGGCTGCTCGATGCGATCCTGGCGGTCCGCGGTGCGAGCTGAGTGCGGCCACGGCCGCGTGGTGGTTTACTCATCGCCATGAGCACGGATGCAGCAGGATTCAGCGAAGCCGAGCGCGCCGCGATGCGCCAGCGCGCCGAGGAACTCCAGGCCAACAAGGGCGTCAAGGGCGCGGCGAAGAAGGCGAAGGAACTTCAGGCCTGCCTGGCGGCCATCGATGCGTTGGAGGGCCTCGATCAGCTCATTGCGCAGCGGCTCCACGTCATCGCCGCCGAGGAGGCCTCCGGGCTGGATCCCAAGACCTGGTACGGCTTCCCCTCCTATGCCCGGGACGGGAAGGTGGTGGTGTTCTACCAACCCGCGGCCAAGTTCGGAACCCGCTACGGCAACGTTGGTTTCAGCGAGGACGCCCACCTGGACGACGGTGCCATGTGGGCCACGTCATTCGCTGTCGTGGAGTGGACCACGCAGGTGGAGCAGCGGCTGCGCCAGTTGGTACGCACCGCCGCCGGTGGCCGCTGACCCGATCCTCAGGACTGGCAGCGAGCCAGCCAGGCTTCGACGTCGTCGGGGTCACGGGGCAGCATCGCCGAGAGATTTTCCGGGCCGTCGGCGGTGATGAGGATGTCGTCCTCGATCCGGATACCGATGCCTCGGTATTCCTCCGGCACCAGCACATCGGAGCGCTTGAAGTAGATGCCGGGCTCGACTGTGATGACCATCCCCTCGCGCAACACACCCTCGCGGTACTGCTCCTTGCGGGCCTGGGCGCAATCGTGGACATCCATCCCCAGATGGTGGGAGGTGCCGTGCACCATCCAGCGCCGATGGTAGCCGCCGTCGGGGGCGAGTGACTCCTGCGCGGTGCCGGGCAGGATGCCGAGCTCGGCGAAGAACTCGGCCAGGACACTGATGGCAGCCATGTGGACCTCGGCGAATGATGTACCCGGCAGGCATGCCTCGATCCCGGCCTGCTGGGCCGCCAGCACAGCCTCATAGACTCGACGCTGCGGCCCGGTGAACCGGCCGGATATCGGAAGGGTGCGGGTCACGTCGGCGGTATAGAGCGAATCGAGCTCCACCCCGGCATCAAGCAGGAGCAGGTCCTCGGGCAGCAGATCGCCGTCGTTGCGGATCCAGTGCAGCGTGTTGGCGTGATCGCCGCCGGCGCAGATCGAGTCATAGCCCACAGCGTTGCCGAGATGGCGGGCGTGGAGCCCGAAGATCCCCTCGACCCAGCGTTCCCCTCGCCCGGCGGCCAGTGCCGTCGGTAGCTGGTTCGCGACGGCGGCGAATCCGACGGCTGTGGCCTGGCACGCGCTGCGCAATTGGTCGATTTCGAACTCGTCCTTGACCATGCGCAGCTCGGAGATCGCCACCGCCAGCTCCTCGTCGCGGTCGTCCAGACCACCCCGGGCCTGGTCCACCCGGGCTGTCACTGACGGATCCGCGTCGCGCACCACAAGCAGCGATGCTGCCTGGGTGAGCGCGGCATCGAGTTCACGCAGGTCCTGGCAGTCGACGCCACTGCGGGCGCTCATCTCTTGCAGCGAGTCCCGGTGACCGACCCACATCTCGCCGTAACGTGGCGAGGCGTAGAACTCCTCATCGGTGCGCGCAGCCCGCGGCCGGTAGAACAATGTGGCCTTGCCGCCGGGGCTGATCACCATGACCGAGTCCGGTTCACGGTCGGTGCCTAGCCCGCTGAGCCAGGCGAAAGCAGTGTGGGGTCGGAACCTGTAATCGGTGTCATTGGAGCGGACCTTGAAGGCACCTGCCGGGATGATGAGGGTTTCCTCGGGAAACCAAGCGCTGAGCTGGTTCCGGCGGGCCGGGGCCCACTGCGCCGCGGGGAGCGGCTCGGGCAGTTCGCCCGGGTCATCATTCCAGCCGTCGACGATGAACCGGCGGAAGGCCTCGGAATACGGGGTGCGCCGGTTGTCATCGCGAGTGGTGTCTGAGGCGGCCATGCGGGCCATGGTACGCCGTGACCGGATGCCTGAACGGCAAGGCGCTCACCTGTTACAGTGCCGAACATGCACGCGGACCCCGTCGATCAACGGCGACTCCTCACCCTGGCCGATCTCGACTCCGAGTTGAGCAGGCTGCAGCACACGGCCCGGACGCTTCCCGAGCACGCGGTGATCGCGGAGCGAATGGCCGAGCGGGAGCGCGTGGCTGACGAGCTGGTTGCCGTCTCGACCCGCGTCGACGACCTGGGCGTGGCGGTGAGCCGCGCCGAGAGCGATCTGGTGCCGGTCCGGGCCCGGCTGGGGCGTGATGAGCAGCGCGCGGGCGACGGATCCATCACTGATCCCAAGACACTCCAGGAGCTGCTCACCGAGATCGAACGCATCAAGTCCCGTATCGTCGAGCTGGAAGATGCCGAGCTGGAGGTCATGGGTCAGCTGGAGCAGGCTCAGGCGGAGCACACCGAACTCGCCGCGCGGCGCGATGAGATCGAGGCGACGCTGCGCGAGCAGGTAGCGGCCCGCGATGCGCGGGTTGCCGAGCTCAAGGCCGAGGCCCGGGACGTAGCCCAGACCCGCGCCGCGACCGCCAAACAAGAGCCCGAGGCGTTGCTCAAGCTGTACGAACGGCTTCGCTCCCACACGGGGATGGGTGCGGCGGTACTCAAGGCGGGCCGCTGCACTGGCTGCCAGCTCGAACTGACCCTGGCCGATCTCGACGCCTACCGCAAGGCACCGGTCAACGAGGTGCTGCGCTGCGTCGAGTGCGACAGGATCCTGGTGCGGACCGGCCCGACGCAGGCCTGATGCCCGCGCGCCACGTAGTCGGGTCGGAGGTTCTGGCCGAGATCGCCGACGGGCTGCGAGGGTTACAGCAGCGCCTTGGGCTGCGTACCGAGTTCCCGGCCGATGTCACTGCCCAGGCCGAGCGGATCGCCGCCGAGCCGATGTCGTTTCCGGAGCACGCCGACCTGACAGATGTTGGTTTCGTTACCGTCGATCCGCCCGGCTCGATGGACCTTGACCAGGCCCTGCACATTGAGCGCGACGGCCACGGGTATCGGGTGCGATACGCCATCGCCGACGTCGCGGCGTGGGTGGAGCCCGGATCTCCGATCGATCGGGAAGCCCACCGCCGGGGGCAAACCATGTACGCGCCCGGGGCCCGGCTCCCGCTCCACCCGGCGGCGCTGAGCGAGGGGGCGGCGTCGCTGCTTGCCGACCGACGGCCCCGCCCGGCGCTCGTGTGGACCCACCGGCTTGATGCCGACGGGCACGTCGGCTCGACCACGCTGCAGCGCGCGCTGGTCACCAACCGCGCCCAGCTTTCCTACCAACAGGTGCAGGCCGACGTCGATGCTGGGCGGGCACCCGAAACGCTCGCCCTATTGCGTCGCGTCGGCGAGCTTCGCAGACAGATCGAGATCGAGCGCGGCGGCATCAGCCTCAACCTGCCAGATCAGGAGATCGTCGCCACCAGCCACGGATGGCGCACCCGGTTCCGCAGCGTGGTTCCTGCCGAGGACTGGAACGCCCAGATATCACTCATGACCGGTATCGCCGCGGCCGAGCTCATGGTCGCGGGCAAGGTCGGGATCATCCGCACCCTGCCGGCCGCGGAGGATTCGGCCATTGACCGGCTGCGACGCGCCGCCCGTAGCCTTGGGGTCGACTGGCCCTCGGGGGTGAGCTACCCGGATTTCGTGCGGGGTTTGGATCCGGCCCGGCCCGCGCAGCTGGCGGTCCTGGCCAAGTGCACGCTGCTGTTCCGGGGCGCCGGGTATCAGGCCTTCGACGCTGAGATGCCGCCGGGAAGTCTCATCCACTCCGCGCTCGCGAGCCGGTATGCCCACACCACAGCTCCGCTGCGGCGCCTGGTGGACCGCTATGTGCTGGAGATCTGCCACAGCCTGGCCAACTCCCTCCAGGTGCCTGCTTGGGCTCGCCGGGCGCTGCCGGAACTTCCCCAGGAAATGGCCGAATCCGGCCGGGCCGCCAACGGCTACGAGCGCGGCGTGGTCGACCTCGCTGAATGTCTGGTGCTGGCGGGCCGGGTGGGGGAGACCTTCGAAGCAGTGCTCATCGACGTCAACCCCAAGACGGGCCTGGGAACCTTCCAGATCGCCGAGCCGGCTGTCGAGGCCCGAATGCCGGCCGACCGGCGCGACCTCGGCAGCGTGATCCGCGTGCGCCTCGACCAAGTCGATACGCACGCGGGTCAGCTGCACTTCTCCTCGGCGACCTAGCGGTCCCGGCTGGTTGGTTGCTGGTCAGCGATGGAAGCCAGCGAACCTGGGCAGCCTGTGACGAGACCTCACGCGTCATCCTCGGCTGAGGGCTGCGGCTCGGCGGGTTGTGACTCGGCGGGCCGCGGCGAGGGTTCGGCCGATGCGGGTGCTGGGGTGGAGCGCCACATCCCGTGGGCTTGCTGCTGGGCTGCGATCCTGGCTGCCTGCTGCTCCGCCTTGGCCGCGCGGGCCGGGGCTGCCTTCTTCCACCGCAGCCACAGCGGAATCGCGACCAGGGCTGCAAGGAGAAGGAATGGCAGCAGACCACCCGCCAGCGTCAGAACCATCGAGATCGACGTCAGGAGGGCGCTCCAGCCGGACTGCAAGCCCTCAAGGATAGGATTGGGGGTGGCGACCTCGCTGGGGCCCAGCAGCGTGACACTCACTGTTGCCTGTTCGACGCTTTGCTGGAGGTACTTCTGCTGCGCCAGCAACGCCTCGAGCTCCGACTGTCGTGCGGTGAGCTCGGCCTCGACCTTGGCGATGTCACCGACCGAGCCGGATTGCTCCATGAGCCCACGCAGCCGCTGGATCGAATCCCGTAGCGTCTGGATCCTGGATTCGAGGTCAACCACGTTGCCGGTCACGTCCTCGGCGACGATGGAACGAGACTCGAGTTCGCCCACCTCGGCTGCGGCGTCCATGATCGTATCCAGTTCCTGCGACGGGATGGAAAGCTCCACGAATGAGCTCTTGTGAATTTCGCCGGTGGAGATGTACTCATTGGTGACAAGCCCATCGTGGGAATGGGCGAGGGTGCGTAACTGTGCTGCGGCGGCAGTCACGTCCTTGACCCGGACGGTGATCATGCCGGAGCGCACCACGTAGCGGGTGCCGTCGTCGGTCTCGGAATCGGCTGGCTCCTCCTCGGGAACCTGCTCGGGAATGTCCCCGACCTGTGGGTCGTTCCTCGGGAAGGGAATATCCTGGGCCGAATCGCCTTGCGCACTGCATCCCAGCATCGCCAGCGCCAGCAGCGGCGTGAGCAGCAGCCACAGAAGTCGTGCGCCGCGCGGAGATTGCTTGCTTGGTACCACTCGTGTGTGCTTGGTCATGTCTCATCCAACGCTTGATCCCGCGGCGTGGGTTGACGGCACAGCCCAACGAGATCGAATCGTTACCCCGCCGTGGCGGCGCTACACTGCTGCACGGACGAGTCGGCCAGATGATCGCGGCGCTTGCGCTGAGGA
>JBKEBG010000097.1:0-3547 GCA_047972985.1 Arachnia sp. | reverse complement strand
AAGGCTACAGGCACGGCCTCCTCAACCTCCCAGCCTCGCGCAGCCATTGCCTTCAGCGCATGCTCGCGAATGATCGACGGGTGCAGCGAGGTTTCAACGTTGGCGTGAATATGCACCACGTCCGGGTGCTCGTTCAGCTCGCAGTATTTCGCCCAAGCCGAGCCGGAGAAATAAGCGGCAAGCTCCGCTTCGTCCTGCGCTGTGGCCTCCTCGCGCAGCGGGAACTTCGCCAGGAACTCGGCCATGTAGCGCTCGCCCCAGACCTCCAGCGTCTCCGCGCGCGGCGCCGGACCGATGAGCCTCTCGGGCGCCCATTGCCACAGCAGGTCGAAATGCGGCAGGCCCTCAGGTTCGATGCCGTGGATCGAGCCGGCGTCATGCACCTGGCCGGAAGTGAAAATCTCGATCCGGCGATGCAGCGGGCGGCCCTGCCGCGCAAACCACTGCTTGACGATCTCCTCAAGCGCCAGCGGATGCACCTGGGTCTCGATGTAGACATGAGCGTGGTATAGAGTTTCGTCGCTCTCACTCAGTGTCTGCACCGCGCCCAGCCAGTGCTCGGAGCGGAAATAGGCAGCGATCTCCTCGATCTCGGCGCTTGTCGTCTGTGGGATAAAAAACTGCGTTGCGGGCTTGTTCATTGGCTTGGTCTCCGATCTGCGTTGGGGGATTCGTGGGAGGGGGCGGCGCCACGGCGGCAGCGTAGCCGGCCCAGGGCGCGTAACAGCGCCGGGCCGAAGAGCGAGAGGATCATCAGCGCGAGGATCGCAAGCGACATCGGTCGGGTCAGGAACATCCAGACCAGCGGCTTGCCGGCGACATCAGCCATCACAAGCGCCTGGCGCAGCCCGCTCTCGGCAATCGGGCCCAGCAGCATGCCCAGCACGATTGGCGCGGGGTGGAAGCCGGTGCGCCGGGCGAGAAATCCCAGCATGCCGAAACCCAGCATCACCCAGACGTCGAACATGCTATTACCGATGGAGTAAGCACCGACGATGCTGAACCCGAGGATCAGCGGCACGATCAGCCGCTGCGGTACCCGGCTGACCAACGCCAGCCAGCGGGCCGCCCCAAGGGCGATGGCACCCATCACCAGGTTAGCCAGCACGAAACCGAGAATGATCGAGTAAGTCAGTTCCGCCTGTTGGGTGAAGAGCCCGCGCCCAGGCGTCAGACCCTGGATCAGGAAGCCCCCCATCAGCACCGCAGTGGCGATGTTCGCGGGGATGCCCAGCGTCATCAGCGGGATCATCGCACCGCCAGTAACGGCGTTGTTGGCGGCTTCGGGCGCGGCCACCCCCTCGGGCAGCCCGGTGCCGAATTCGGCCTTGCGCTTGGAACGGCGGCGGGCCTCGTTGTAGGACACCCAGGAGGCGATCTCGCCCCCGGTCCCGGGCAGGATACCCAGCAGCAGTCCGATGACCGAGCTTTGCGCGATGGTGCTGCGCAACCGCTTCAGCACCGCCCACTCGGGCAGGACGCGGCCGAGTGGTCCGGGACTCCCGCTGGCCTTGGCGGCGGCGCGGTCGGCATCGATCTGGATCACGATTTGGGAAACGGAAAACAAGCCGATCATTGCGGGTACCAGCGAAATACCGGACTGAAGCTCTGAGACGCCGAAGGTAAAGCGCGGCATGCCGGTGAAGATGTCGATGCCAACGGTACCGATCAGCAGGCCCAAGGTGCCGGCAAATAGTGCCTTGACGAGCGAACCCGAGACCACGGTGGCAATGATCGTTAGCCCAAAGACCGCGATCAGGAAGTATTCCGGCGCGCTGAACATCAGCGCGACCTTGGCCAGCGGCGGAGCTATGAAGAGTAGCGCCAGTGCCGAGAACACGCCGCCTGCGGTTGAGGCGATGGCGGCGACACCGAGCGCCTGCCCACCCTGCCCTTTACAGGTCATCTGGTAACCATCCATCGCCGTGGCGGCGGCAGAGGGCGTGCCTGGCGTGTGGAGCAGCACGGCTGGCACCGAACCGCCGAACATCGAGCCGGCATAGATCGAGATCAGCAACATGATGCCCGGTAATGGCTCCATGCCGAAGGTGACAGGGATCATCAGCGCCAGCGCCATGGTGGCCGAGAGACCAGGCAGCGCGCCGACGACGATGCCCGCAGCGACGCCGGCGAAGATCAGAAGCAGCATCGTCGGCGCGAAAAGACCGGCGAACACAGTTTGCAGGAGTTCCAAGGTCATCATAGCGCCCTCAGAACAGCAGACCACGGGGCAGCGGCACCCCGAGTTGAAGCCGGAACAGAAGATAGACGAACCCGGCAAAGCCCAGCCCACAGAGCAGCGAGACGACGGGTCGACGCAGGCCCATCCATATGGTGAAGAGCGGCAAGGCGAGCAGCGTGGAGAAGAAGTATCCGAGCACAGGAATTGCCGCAGCGTATCCTGCGACCATCACGCCGAGCAGCGCGGGCTGGGCGAGCGTTGTGGGCGTTAGCGGCAACTCGTCGCCGCCTGACTCGCCCGCAGCTACGAAAAAGCTGCGCCCTCCGATCACGACCGCCAACACCGCCATTACCGCCAGCAGCAAGCGGGGATAGAGGGCCACTTGGGGGAAGTCGAAGGTTGCGGCGTAGCCCGCGCCAATGAACGCAAGCAGCACGACTGAAGTGACGCGGTCTTGGACAATTGTGGGTGACATCTCGGTTCCTCCCTGATTGGCCCGGGCGCGGAAGCACGCCCGGGCCAGGCACCTCACCAGCCGAGTTCCGGCTTGAAGGCGATGATATCGGCCTCAAGCTGCGTGACCATTGCGGTCAGTGCCTCGCCGTGCATGTCGTCGGCCAGTAGCCCCACCTTGGCCAACTCCTCCTTGTGATCGGCCTGCGTCTGTGCCGTCACCAACGCCTCCACCAGCTTTTCCCGCACTGTCGGGTCGAGCCCCTTGGGCGCCGCGATAGCCCTGCGTAAGAGCTGGTCGAACTCTACCCCGGTCACCTCGGTGACAGTGGGTACATCAGGCAGCATCTCGTTGCGCTCAGCCCCAAACACCGCGACCGGCACGGCATCGCCGTTCTCGATCAGCGCCGTCGCCTCGCCAACACCGGCCGTCAGCACATCAAGCGTACCGCCCAGCAGCTGCGGCACAGAATCGGAGGTGCCACCGGCATGGATAAACTTGAACTGTGTGAGCAGCTTAGCGTTCAGCTTGAGCCCCGCGAAATGGGTGGCAGAACCAACCCCGCTCGATGAAATCGACATGGGGTTGGACTTGGCGTAGTCGACGAGGCTCGCCGCATCACTGAAACGCTCGTCGTCGGGCCGGACCAGGATAACGCCGCTGTCGACCACGTGGTTGGTCAGGAAATCGTAGTCCTGCCAAGTTTCACTGCGCTGCATCTCGGGGTTGACGTAGCCAACGACAAGGTTCGGCAGGTTGATATAGCCGATCGTGTAGCCGTCGGGCTCCGCGTTCTTCAGCTCAGTCCAGCCGACCCAGCCGCCGCCGCCAGGGCGGTTCTCGACCACGATGCTGGTGGCGAGCGCCTCGGAAAGGTGGGGTTGCAGGAGCCGCGCCGACAGATCGGTGCC
>JBKEBG010000061.1:0-1615 GCA_047972985.1 Arachnia sp. | reverse complement strand
ATCCGGCAATGCCTCATTGAGAACGGCTATGCGGCACCAGATGACACGAACCTTCCAGAGCTCATCGACTGGGCGGTACAGAATGGTGCTCCCGATGAGTTGTTGGCCCGAATCATTCCAGCCCAAGGCTGCTAGGAGGAGCCGTGTGTGCGGAGCGAGCGCATGATGTTGTCTCGATCGATGGCACGACGCGGCGCTGACGCCGTCCCTGAACGCGCCGAGGGGTGAAGCGCCTCCTCCTCGCGGTACTGGTCAGTTTGGCGATACCGCTCGCAATCGTCGGCCTGCTGGTAAAGGCGGGGCGGCACGAGCTGGACCACCGAACCTCGGCTCCTCCGATCTTTGTGGCGCTGACCTCGACCGAGGATGAAGCCCGTTGTTGGCCGCCACGACAGGTGAGGATGGTGGCGACACGCGCGATGAGCACGAAATCGGCTGATATGTGTTCAGTGCCTTGTCGCCGTATTCGTGTTCGGGCGCGCCGAAGCAGACCGGGTCGTCAGCGCTGGCTTGCCCAGCAGGGCTGCGGGCTGGGAGCGAGGATGCCAGCCCGAGTGAGGTACGCGGCCAGCTGAGCTGGGTCAAGGGCGGGTCCATGTCGGCGGGCCCAAGCCGCAGTGGCCAACGCCACGACGTGGACCATGTCGGCCAGTGGACCAGCCTGCGGCTCGATCCGTCCCGGGTCACGCTCCAGGCGGTAGAAGCCGACCTGGGCGTCCGCGAGCACGGCATCCATGTTGCGGCGAGCGCGGCGAAGCCAGTCCCGCACTGTTGAGACCGGCCGGTCCACGA
Source organism: Arachnia sp. (assembly GCA_047972985.1). GTDB lineage: Bacteria > Actinomycetota > Actinomycetes > Propionibacteriales > Propionibacteriaceae > Arachnia. The sequence goes on along the minus strand of JBKEBG010000061.1, from coordinate 823 downwards.
CCTCGGCCACCCGCCGATGCCCGTGCCCCTCACAAGCGGCCACCAGAGCAGCGGTGACGGTCTGAGCGGTGTCGAGGCGACGGGGGTAGGTGGCCAGATCCGACAGCACATGGGAGTGGCGACAGTCTCGGCAGTAGCCCCGACGCGGTCGGCGGGCCTCAACCCGATCGATCGCCACTCGGACTCGCCGTGGTCGGGCCCAGCCCCAAGGCCGCAGCTGCCCGTCGCAGTGGGTGGTTGGGCATCCAATCGTTCCGGCCACCAGCGCAGCCACAGCCTCTCCAAGGTCATGAACCAACAGCACCAGAAGGTCACCTCTCCGAGGATCCCAGACCACGTCGACGGCTGGGAAGGGCGAGTTCGTGTTGCACCATGCCCGACCGTCTCTCGATCCGTCTAGCACGGCCCGTAGCTGACAACGCCGCACCACGACAGGCGTCAACCCACTGAACACGACTTCGTGCTCACGCAACCTGTCGCAAACCACCCCGCACGTGCTCATCCAAGGTGGCGCTCAACAGCCCAGCGGCGATCAGCCCGGTGCGGCTTGTTCAACCCCTTCCAGGTCGTCGGCGGGCCGGGCACGGCGGTGCCCTCGGGGCGCTTCAGCTCGCCGCTGAGCCGTTCGCGCACGTAGTCACACCGGTCGTTCGTCGCGAGCTTCGCCGGCTTCGGCCGCTTCGCTGCCATCTGTGCCTTCCATTGCGCGACCGTCGCCCGGTACTCGAGCTTCCGCCATGGGTCGCGGCGTTGCGGCGCAGTTCCCGCGAGATCGTCGACGGATCTCGGCCCACCTCCCGCGCGATCGCACGCACGCCCAGCA
>JBKEBG010000058.1:0-16832 GCA_047972985.1 Arachnia sp. | reverse complement strand
CGGCATCCTTCCACTGCGGAGCGGATCGAGAATCGCCGTGGTCGGCCCGCTCGCCAACGTCGCCAAACACGACTGGTACTCAGGCACCCCGCCCTACGCCGTGTCGCTGGTCGAGGCCGCCAGCCAGTCACACCACGTGGACTTCCACGACGGCGCCGACCACATGGTGCTGCGCTCGACCACCACCGGGTTCCCAGTGGCCAGGGCCGCCGACGGCGCCATCGTCGCCGACCAGGACATCCCCCACGACGAATGCGTCGTGGCGATCACCGCCTGGGACACCGAGACGCTGACGATCCGGCACGAGGCATCGGGATTGCTGTGGCGCGGCGACGACGAGGGGCTGATGCAGGTGGACGCGGCCCGCCCCGACGGGTGGATCACCTCGCAGACCTTCACCCCGGCAGCCCATGCCGACGGGACCTGGTCGCTGATGCACCAGGCGACTCGCCGCTGGCTGCGGGTGGCGTCGTGGGGTGGGCTCATCACCGCCACGGCACCCGACCTTGAATCCGCCGAACGGTTCACAGCCGACCTGGTCAGCCACGGCGCCGCCGAGGTGGCACGCCTCGCCGCCGAGGCCGATGTTGTGCTGGTCACCGCGGGCAACGACCCGCACATCGGCGGCCGCGAAACCCAAGACCGGCGCTCACTGGCACTGCCCTACGCACAGCACCAGCTGTGGGATGAGGCCATCGAGGCCAACCCGAACTGCGTCCTGGTGGTCATGTCGTCCTATCCCTACGAAATCGGCGACATAGCGGCCTCGGCCAGGGCAGTGGTGTGGTCGAGCCACGCCGGACAGGAGGTGGGCAACGGCCTGATGGACGTCCTCGACGGACGCCACGAACCCACCGGGCGCCTCGCGCAAACCTGGTGGGCCGCCGACGCCGACATCGGCGACATCTTCGACTACGACATCATTGGTTCCGAGATGACCTGGTGGTACAACCAGGCGACCCCGCTGTACCCCTTCGGCCACGGCCTCACCTACGGCGAGGTCTCCTACCTCGACGTAAAACTGCCCGGCGGCATCGACGCCCCCGCGATAGTGCGGGTCCGCAACACCGGGCACCGCCCGGCACACGAACTCGTCCAGGTCTATGCCAGCTCCCAGGACCCCCGGATCGGGCGCCGGTTGTTGGGCAGCACGCGCCAGGTCATCGCCCCCGGGGCCACCATCGACGTCGAGGTGCCGCTGGCCGCGTCCCGCCTGGAGGTGTGGGTACCCGAGCTTGACGCGTTCGACCTTCCCGAGTGCGACTGGAGCGTGGTGGCTGCCGCGTCGGCCGCGCTGGACGGGCCGAGCTGCACCGTCGCCACCACCGCCCGGAACCCGCTGGGGCCCGGCACATTCCCGCTGTACGCCTGGCACGCCCCGGTGTGGGACTCGGTGGAGGGCGTGCCCGTCGACACCCTCACTGGGACCGCCTACCGCCCACGCTCGGACAGCGGCCGGATCGCCTGGCCACGGGTGGAACCGATGCCGCGGCTGATGACGCTGCGGCTGCGCGCCGGCCTGGGTGCCCACGGCCGGGTCATCGTCGTGTGCGGCGGCCACGTCCGGATCGCCCGCCCTGATCCGGCGGCGGGCACCCACTGGCACGAGGTGACCATCGACTGCCCCGCCCCCGGGGAGACATCGCTGGAACTACGGCTCCACGGCGACATCGCCATCGCCGAGATCGGTTCCGCCGAGGCCGGGTAACCCGGTGGCCGCCGCCGCAGCGCGGCGCGAAACCCCGCCGCCAGCCGCGCTGGTCACCAGGCAATCATTGGCCGGGAGACCCTTCCATTGCCCATGCCTGTGGTGTATCAAAGGCTTGAGTCCGCACTCTCTTGATCTTCGAGGAAAGGACTAGCCCTGATGCCATCCAGCAAGCATCCCCACTCAACCCCTTGGACGCTCCCCCTGCGCGGGGTTGATCCGGCCCGAGCGCCGCGCGGCCGACACCTGCAACCCACAGCCTACGTTGCCGAGTCACTCATCGTGCGAGGCAGGGCTTCGACGAAGGTAGCTGCTGCGATCACATCACGCACCCGCCGCACCAGCACCTCGACAGTCGCGCTGTTGCCCAGCTCCTGGCAACTCCCGCCGGGGCTCGAGTCCCTGGCAGATCTACGCCGCGTCGAGGTGCACCCCACCGACGATGAGCAGAGCGAACCGGATCTGGTGCGTTTGGTCTCCACCCTCGGCGACGAGTTCGGCCCGGCCAGCGTCTCCCTGGATCACGTGATCAGTTCGGCCTCACCGATTCAGTCCATGCCCTATTACGCACCGATGCCCTACTACGCGCCGATGCCGTATTACGCGCCCATGCCCTACTACGCGCCGATGCCGTACCCGAGCGGACCGGCGGCCTCCGGGGTCTATTCGCAGCCGGGCTGGGGCGGACGCAGCCCCGTGGCGCTGCCCCTGGACAACCCGGCACACCGGGCGCCCGCCGTCGAGCGCGCCCCAGTGGTTGCCGTGCTCGACACCGGGCTCGGCAAACACACCTGGTTCCCCGGTTCGGGGCCCGGGGGGCAATTCAGCGAACACGATCAGGCCACCGACACAGTCACCTACCGCGGGGTCCTGCTCGGCATGCACGGCGACCTGCCCGGGGCCAGCTGGCACGAGGAGCCGATCAACCCGCTCGACGGTTCGGTGGCTATGCACGCCGGGCACGGGACTTTCATCGCCGGGTTGATCCGTCAGGTCTGCCCGATCGCCAGGATCCTGGCGATCCCGGTGATGGCCGACGACGGCGTGGTGGCCGAATCAGGGCTCATGTCAACGCTGGTGGCGTTGCTGTGCCGGCACGTCGAGGCGGTCATCGCGGGCGATCCCTGCGGCATCATCGATGTGCTGTCGCTGTCGCTGGGCTACTACCACGAAACCGCGGGCGAGGCCGCCGACGACGGCCCGTTCTCGAGCGTGCTGGCCGAGTTCGGCAGATGGGGGGTTGCCGTGGTGACCTCCGCCGGTAACCAAGGCACCACCCGGCCGCTGTTCCCCGCGGCGTTCGCCTCGGAGCCGGGCACGGCCCCGGACGATCGGGTGCCGCAACTCAGCGTCGGCGCCCTCAACACCGACGGCCAGAGCGTGGCCTACTTCTCCAACGCCGGGCCCTGGGTCAACTGCCACCGCGTCGGAGCATCCCTGGTCAGCACGATCCCGGTGGACCTGTCCGGTGATGCACAATCGGCCGCCCGGCTGGCCCACGAGGGGCTGCAACGCGCCACCCCGGACCCGGACAACTTCGGCTCCGGGTTCGCCACCTGGTCCGGCACATCCTTCGCCTCCCCGCTGGCCGCCGCGCAGGTGGCCCGCGCCATCGCCGAGACCCCCGGGGTGGACCAGATCGACCGCGCCGCGATGCTGGAACGAGGCACACAGGCGGTGCGCGATGTGGGCGGGTGGGACGGATGAGCACCCAGCGGATCGGGCGGCCCTCGCTGACCACCCGCGCCGCTCACGCCTTCGCCGCCTACCGAAACGGTGACACGCCGGCGATGCGCGCTCTCATCGACATCGCCTCGCCCACGCTGTGGCACCTCGCGCGCAGCTGTGGGCTCGACCGGACGGCCGCCGAGGACGTCGTCCAAACCGCCTGGCTCAAGCTCCTCGAAAACGCCGAGGCAATCCACGACTCAGCAGCGATCCTCGGCTGGCTGTGCGTCACCACGAAACGCGAGGCGTGGCGGGTGGCCAAGCTGGCCAAGGCCGACCGGCCCGTCGCCGACCCCGAACCACCCCTACCCGAGGCCACCCCACACAACCCAGAGGCCATCGCCGAACTCCACGACGAAGCCCGAGCCCTGTGGCATCACTTCGCCGCGCTCTCACCACGCTGCCAGCAGCTGCTACGGGTAATATCACAAGGCGGCCCACCCGACTATGCGGCCTTGTCAACGGCGCTTGGTATCCCCATCGGCTCCATCGGCCCCACCCGTGGCCGCTGCCTGGCAAAGCTCCGAGCCACCCTGCTCAACGACCCCCACTGGAGCACCCCATGAGCGCCTTCCTCGACCCCGACTCACCGCTGGACGACACCGATGTGGCAATCCTCACCTCGGTAGCTCACATCATCGACACCATCGACCCGGCCCCGGCGGGCCTCGCCGAGCGCATAGAGTTCCAGCTCTCGCTCGGCGCGCTCGACGCCGAACTCGCCCGGCTCACCGAGGCACCAGTTCCGGTGCGCGGCGACGGCACCGTGGTGGCGAACTCGATCACATTCACCAGCAGCTCGATGTCCCTGATGATCCTGATCGACCCGGAGGACGGGCCCACCCGGATCGACGCCTGGGTCAGCGGCGGCGGCATCACCGTCGAGCTGATCCAGGCCGCCACCCACCGCAGCGAAATCAGCGACGTGCACGGCCGGTTGACGTGGACAGATGTCCCGCGGACCAAGACCCGATTCCTGATCCATCCGATGGCCGAGTCCGGCCGCTCAGTTCTCACGCCCGTGCTCGAGTTGTAGCATGCCGACATGGCCCGGGCCGCTCCGGCCGCACTCACCGCGGCACGCGAGGCCTACGAGCAAGCCCGCAGCGCCCTGGCCGCCTACCGCATCGCCGAAGCCATGTCGTACCTCGACGAGTCGTTGCGGCTCCTCGACGCCGCCACCGGGATCGAAGCCCAGGAACTCGTCTGGCGCGTGCGCATCTCCCGGACCTGGGCCGACGAGCCTAGCCGGGCAAACGCCGAGCTCGCCCAGGTCACCCAGGAGGCGGCGGCGGCCGGCTGCGACGTCGCCGTCGCCCTCGCCCACATTCAGAGGGGCGTGCTCGCGGCGCGGCACGGAGACCTCGCCTCGGCGCTGGCGGCCCTGCGGCTGGCCGGCGCCACCGAGGCCGCGCTCCCCAAGAGCGACCGGGTGCGTCTGCTGATCAACCGCGGCACCATCGCCGCGGAATTGTTGGAGCTGGAACCGGCCTCGGCCGACCTGGCGCTGGCCGCGACCATCGCCGCGCAGGCCGGCCTCGACGAGTTCGCGTTCATGGCCACCCACAACCGCGGCTATGTGGAGTTCGTGCGCGGGGATCTGCCCACCGCGCTGCGCCTGATGATGAACGCCGACGCCATGCCCGCCCCGGTTGACCGCGCCGTCGCCCTCCACGACCGGGCCCGGGTGCTGCTGGAGTCAGGCCTGGTCAACGACGCCAGGGACACCCTGGAGCAGGCGCTGCACGCCTGCCGGGCCGGCGAACACCACGCCGAGGGGGACGACGTCGAACTCGACCTGGCGAGGTGCGATTTGCTGCTCGGGCTCAACGACGCCGCGGAACAGCGGGCCCGCCGCGTCGGCGAACGATACCGGGAACGCGGGGCGACATCGCGTCGGGTGCAGGCGGGGCTGCTGCGGATCCAGGCGCAGGCCTGGGGGGATGAGGTCACCACATTGCCCGAGGTCGCGGCGGAGTTGGCGGCCGATGCCAGGGCCACCGACCGTCGGCTGGGTCAGCTCGCCACCACCCTCCTAGCCCGCGTCGAACTCGCCTCCGGCCGTCCCGAGGCGGCCGTCGCGAGCCTTGCCGGCGCGCGCGGCCTGATGCGCTCGACGTCCCTGGCCAACCGGAGCCTGGCCCGTCGAGTCCAGGCCGAAGTGGCGATCGCCACCGGCCATTCGCAATCGGCCCATCGGCTGCTGCGCGATGCCGCCACCGACCTGCGCCATAGCCGCCGCGGCATGAGCAGCCTCGACCTTCGCACCGGGCTGGCCACCCACCTCGAACCCCTCACCGACCTCGACGTCTCTCTGGCCCTGCAGCGGCGGGACCCGCGCCGGGTATTGACGGTGACCGAGCGGTGGCGCACCGCGCTGGGGCCTATGGCATCGGTGCGTCCCATCGCCTCGGGACGCGAGGCCGAGCTGTGGTCACAGTTGCGGCAAGTCAACGAGGCGGTGCGCCTGGCGCAGCCCGGGACAGATTTCGCGCCGCTGCGTCGCCGGGCGCGCGAGATCATGCGCGCGCTCCGGGAGGCATCCTGGACCCACGACTCCAGCGACCGTCCCGACGCCGGGCCGGCCGCGGTGTCCGGGCTCAGCGATGCCCTCACCCGCACCGAATCAACCCTGGTGTCGCGGGTACCCCACGGTGGCCAGCTGGCCGCCGTGGTGGGGCGCCCCGCCGGGCGGCTCCGGCTGATAGACATCGGCGCCTACGCCCCGATCATTGCTCAGGCGCGCCAGGTGGCCACCGAGGTGGAGGCGCTGGCCCGGGTGGACGCCGGCTCGATCCTGCGCCGAGGCATCGAGGGCTCGCTCAACCAGACGCTCAGCGCGATAGCCGCCTCGCTGCTCGATCCCCTCGGCGAGCTGCCAGGCAACCTCGTACTGGTTCCCAACCAGGCCCTGGCGTATCTGCCGTGGTCGATGCTGCCGGGGCTGCGTGGTCGGCCGGTGAGCGTGGCCAGGTCCGCGACGCAGTGGTTGCGCGGAGCCAAGCAGGTCAGCGCGCCCTCGGCTGCCGTGCTGCGGGGCCCGGAACTCGCCACCGGCGAGGCCGAACAGCAGCAGGTTGCCGGTGCCTGGGGCGCCGCGGCGGCCGGGGTGGCCTCGAGTGAGGACCTGGGGCGGGCCTTGGCCAGCGTCGACCTTGTGCACCTGGCGGCGCATGGCAAGCACGAACCCAACAACCCGCTGTTCTCATCGCTGCTGTTGCGTGACGGCCCGACCTTCGCCCACGAGTTCGAGCATCGTGAGATCCGGGCCTCACATGTGGTGCTGTCGGCCTGCCGGACCGCTGCGGTGAACGTCCATCCCGGGGACGAGCCGCTGGGTTTGGCGGCGTGCCTGCTGACCTTCGGCGTGAGCTCGGTCGTCGCCCCGGTCAGCCTCGTCGACGAGGCCGCCGCCACCCCCACCATGGCCGCCTACCACCGCGGGCTGGCCGCGGGCCTGGACAACGCCCACGCGCTAGCCGAGGCGACTGCCGACGGCCCGTTGACCGCGGCAGCGTTCTCCTGCCTGGGATCAACGTGGTCAGTGCGTCCCGGATGAACCCCGACGCCACTGAGCTCACCATCGAGCGGGTCCTCCGGCTGGTCGAGGCCCTGCCCAGCGGGAGCGTGACCACCTACGGTGACCTCGGGCGGGCGCTGGGAACCAACGCCCGCATGGTGGGCAGGATCATGAGCACAGTGGGCGGCTCGGTTGCCTGGTGGCGGGTGGTCAACGCCCGCGGCACCCTGCCCGATCACCTCGTGGCCTCGGCGTCGGCGCACTGGCGGCAGGAGTCGATTCCACTGGCCGGGCCGGGCCGGGTGGCGCTGAGCCGATGCCGCCTCGGCGCCACCACGCTGGTGAGCCTGGCGCGTGACTCGCCACCCGGCTAGCGTCTCGGGGCTGGGCCGCTGAAAAAGTGCGCCGAGCCGCTCGAAACCGCGGCGTGTCGCACGAGTTGCGCACTCCGGAGGTACTTTTTCAGATCCCGGTCCGCACAAGAGCCCCGCGGGGTGGAGGAGCCACCCAACGCCCCGGCCGGCACCTGCCTGACCGAGATGGTGTCGAAACCTGCGGCCGGCGGCCAGGATCTGCCGGGAGTGCCCGAATGCTCCCGGACGAACCAGGGTGCCTGGAACACTGGCCCCTATGCAGACCGAGATCCGCCACAACCCTTCATTCTCCGTCGCCCGATTGTGGTTACAGCCCCACGAGCCGGTGAGCCTTGAGGCCGGTGCGATGATGGCTCACAGCACCGGCCTGCAGCTCTCGGCCGATACCGGCGGGGGCATCCTGAAGGGTCTCAAACGCTCGTTCCTATCCGGAGAGTCGTTCTTTGTCACCACCGCGACAGCCTCCCCGCAGGGCGGATGGGTGGACGTGGCCGCGCTGCTTCCCGGGGATCTGATGGAACTCGAGATCCATCCCCACCGGCCCTTCTTCGTCACTAGGGGCTGCTGGATCGCCAACTCCTACGGCACCCAACTCGACACCCAGTGGGGCGGTTTCTCCAACCTCTTCGGCGGGGAGGGCGGCTTCGGGCTGCACGCCTCCGGCCAGGGCCAGGTGCTGCTGAGTGTCTACGGAGCCCTCGACGTGATCGATCTGGAGCCGGGGCAATCGGTGGTGGTGGACACCGGCCACGTCGTGGCCTACGACCTGGCCATCCCGTTCCAGCTGCGCCGAGCGGTGGCCGGCCGCAGCATTCAGTCGTTCACCTCGGGTGAGGGCCTGGTCTTCGATTTCGCCGGCCCCGGCAGGATCTACCTCCAAAGCCGGAACCCGGACGCATTCCGGCAATGGGTGGCCAGCCTGGCCCCCCGGGAGCAGCCACGGGCCACCGCGATCAGCAATCTGCTCAACTGACCCGCTGGTTGGTTTCATGGAGTCCACGCCGGGGCTGATCAGCTGCCGCCCCGCCAGCCGTTGAGGGCGGGTGTCGCTGGCCTCAGCCGAGGCTGAGCAGGAGCTGGTGGATCCGCGGATCGCCGGTGAGCTCGGGATGGAACGCCGTCGCGATCAGCCGTGCGTACCGGACCGCCACGATCCGACCACCCTCCGGGGCCGCCGCGCGCGCCACCACAGCCACGCCCTCGCCCACCGATTCAACCCAGGGCGCCCGGATGAACACCGCAGGCAATGGCCGCTGTGGGTCGCTGATGCCGGTGAGGCTGAGATCAGTCTCGAAGGAGTGGCTCTGGCGGCCGAACGCGTTACGGCGCACAGTCATGGGGATCCCGCCCAGCGTCTGCTGGCCGGCGGCGGCGCCAACTATTCGATCGGCCAGCAACACCATCCCGGCGCAGGTGCCCAGCGTCGGCATGCCGTCGGCGATCCGGTCACGCAGCGGCTGGTACAACCCGAAGCTGCGCAGCAGCTTGTCGATGGTGGTTGATTCGCCGCCGGGGATGATCAGGGCCTCAACACTGGCAAGTTCGGATTCCCGGCGCACCGGCACCGGCTGTGCACCCACCGATTTGAGCGCGGCAACATGTTCGCCGACATTGCCTTGGAGTGCGAGCACCCCGACGCGGCGGCCCCGACTTACCAACCCCGCTCCGCCAGCCGGTGGGGTTCGGGAATGTCAGCGACGTTGATGCCCACCATCGCCTCACCCAGGCCACGAGACACATCGGCCACCACCGATGGATCGTCGTGGAAAGTCGTGGCCTTGACGATGGCCGAGGCGCGGGCCGCGGGATCGCCCGACTTGAAGATGCCCGAACCCACGAACACTCCGTCGGCACCCAGCTGCATCATCATCGCGGCATCGGCCGGGGTCGCGATCCCGCCCGCGGTGAACAGCACCACGGGCAGCTCGCCACTCTCGGCGACCTCCACCACGAGCTCGTAGGGCGCCTGAAGCTCCTTGGCCGCCACGTACAACTCATCCGCGCTCATCGAGCCCAGGCGGCGGATCTGCGCGCCGATGGTGCGCATGTGCGTCACGGCGTTGGACACGTCACCCGTGCCGGCCTCGCCCTTGGACCGGATCATCGCCGCGCCCTCGGTGATCCGGCGCAGCGCCTCACCCAGGTTTGTCGCCCCACACACGAACGGCACCGTGAAAGCATGCTTGTCGATGTGGTGGGCATAGTCGGCGGGGGTGAGAACCTCGGACTCGTCGATGTAATCCACGCCCAGGCTCGCGAGCACCCTGGCTTCCATGACGTGCCCGATCCGGGCCTTGGCCATCACCGGGATCGAGACCGCGTCGATGATCCCGGTGATCATGTCGGGATCGCTCATCCCGGCCACCCCGCCCAGGGCGCGGATGTCGGCCGGTACCCGTTCCAGCGCCATCACAGCCACGGCGCCGGCGTCCTGGGCAATCTTCGCCTGCTCCGGAGTCACCACATCCATGATGACGCCGCCCTTTAGCATCTCGGCCAGACCGCGCTTGACTCGCGCGGTGCCTGTGGTGTTCTCCACTTCAGTGCTCATGGGCGATCAGGGTAGAGACAAACTCCTCGCCGGTACAGTCCGCCCACAGCGAACCTCTCACCCAAGGCCACTGCTCAACCAGCCGAACAGCTCGGCCACCGACGATGGACTGCCGAGTTTCAACGGTCATTGTCGGCGCGCATGTCTAGCCAACCCGGTATCAGTGCCGTAAGTTCGCAGCTCAGGGGGTATGTGAAGATGCAACCAACCGTGGCCGTCATTGGAGCCGGATATTGGGGCCCCAATCTGATCCGCAACTTTCGGAACTCACCCGAGTGGCACCTGCTCGCCGTATGCGATCTGGACCTGGACCGGGCCGCCAAGGCCGTCGGGCAGCAGTCAACCATCGAGTTGAGCGACTCAGTCGAGGCTGTGCTGGCCCGCGCGGACCTCGACGCCATCGCCATCGCCACGCCTGCGCACACCCACGCCCCGCTCGCCCTGCAGGCATTCGCGGCGGGCAAGCATGTGCTGGTCGAGAAACCGCTGGCCGCGACGGTGGCCGATGGCGCCAGAATGGTCGCGGCCGCCCGGGCAGCGGGCAAGGTCCTCATGGCCGATCACACGTTTTGCTACACCCCGTCGGTGTCATATATCCGGCGCCTGATCGCTGAGGGTGAACTCGGCGACATCCTCTACGTCGACTCCACCCGGATCAACCTCGGCATCGTCCAGCCCGACGTCAACGTGTTCTGGGACCTCGCCCCACACGACCTGAGCATCCTTGACTTCATCCTTCCCGGCGGCCTCGACGTTTCCGGGATCCGCGCCACCGGCGCTGACCCGCTGAACGCGGGCAAAGAGTGCATCGGGTTTGCCGCGATGCAACTGGCCGGCGGCGGTATCGCCCACATCAACGTCAACTGGCTCTCCCCCACCAAGATCCGCCGGTTCGTGGTCGGCGGCAGCGCCAAGACCCTGGTCTGGGACGACGTCAACCCCGCCCAGCGGATCTCGGTGTTCGACCGGGGCGTCGACGTCGGTTTCGGCCCCGCCGACCTCGACGAGCGACGCAACCAACGCATCTCCTACCGGGCCGGCGGAATCGTCGTCCCCGCGCTGCCGGAGACCGAGGCACTGGGCTCGATGGTCGCCGAATTCGCCGCCGCCATCGCGCAGCATCGGGCCCCCCTCACCGACGGCACCGCCGGGCTGCGGGTGCTCGCCGCGCTGGATGCCATCGACCAAAGCCTCGCCAGCGGCCACCCCGTCACCCCCCATCTGGAGGTCACATGACCGAGCTACGAGGCGCCACGGTGCTGGTCACCGGCGGAGCTGGAACCATCGGTTCCACCATCTGCGATCAGCTTCTCGACGCCGGGGCGGGTCAGATCCGTGTCCTGGACAACCTCGCCCGCGGCCGCCTGGCCAATCTGCGCGGCGCACTTGAGGACCCGCGGGTGCGTTTCGTGGAGGGAGATATCTGCGATGTTGACCTGGTGCGGGATCTCACCCGCGGCTGCGACGTGGTCTTCCATCAGGCGGCGCTGCGGATCACCCAGTGCGCCGCCGAGCCGCGGCTGGCGATGGACGTGCTGGTGGGCGGCACCTTCAACGTGATCGAGGCAGCCTGCGAGGCCGGCGTTGACAAGCTGGTGGCGGCCTCCTCGGCATCGGTATATGGCCTGGCCGATCACTTCCCCACCCCCGAAACCCAGCATCCCTGGGACAACGACACCATCTACGGCGCCTCCAAGGTGTACAACGAGGGGCTGCTGCGCTCCTTCCGGGCGATGCGCGGCCTGAACTATGTGGCGCTTCGCTACTTCAATGTCTACGGGCCGCGCATGGACATCCACGGCCTGTACACCGAGGTGCTGATCCGCTGGATGCAGCGGGCCAAGGCGGGCCAGCCGCTGCTGATCTTCGGCGACGGCACCCAGACCATGGACTTCGTGTTCGCCACCGACATCGCCCGGGCGAACCTGCTGGCCGCCAGTTCTGACATCACCGAGGGTGCCTACAACATCGCCCGTGGTGAGGAGACCAGCCTGCGGCAGCTCGCCGACGCCCTCCTGCACGTGATGGGCGCCGATGTGGGCGTCGAGCATCAGCCGGAGCGCTCGGTGAACTCGGTGACCCGCCGCCTGGCCGACACCTCGGCCGCCGAAGCCGACCTCGGTTTCCGCGCCGAGGTGGACCTTCCCACGGGGCTACGGCGGCTGGTCCAGTGGTGGGAGGCCGAACGCCACCTCGACGACGAGCTGGCGGGCACCGCATGAGCCGGGTCAACGTGATGCGCCCCTGGCTGGGGGATGCCGAGGCCGCGGCCCTGCGGGAGGTGATCGAGTCGGGCTGGGTGGCCCAGGGGCCCCGGGTCAAGGCATTCGAAGACGCCTTCGCCGCCCACCAGCAGATCCCGCACGCGGTGGCGTTATCGAGTTGCACCACGTCGCTGCATCTGGCGCTGGTGGTGGCGGGCATCGGCGCCGGTGACGACGTCGTGGTGCCCTCATTCTCGTTCATCGCCACCACCAATGCTGTGCGCTACGTCGGTGCCCGTCCTGTATTCGCCGACGTCGATCAGGTCACCGGCAACCTCACCGCCGAGACCGTCACCGCCGCGCTGACCCCTGCCACGCGGGCGGTGATCGGCGTGGATCAGGGCGGCATGCCGCTGGACCTGCAACCGCTGCGTGACCTGCTCGACCCGCGGGAGATCGTGGTCATCGAGGACGCCGCGTGCGCCGCGGGGACCATCTACCGTGGGCGGCCCGCCGGGGCCGGCGCCGAGATCGCCACCTGGTCGTTTCATCCGCGCAAGATCCTCACCACGGGCGAGGGAGGCATGCTCACCACCGCCCGCGCCGCGTGGGCGTCCCGGGCCGCGACGCTGCGCGAGCACGCGATGAGCGTCTCGGCCGCCCAGCGGCACCAGCAGCTGGTCGCCCCACCCGAAACCTACGACGAGGTGGGTTTCAACTACCGGATGACCGATCTCCAGGCCGCCGTGGGGCTGGTGCAGCTCAGCCGCCTCGACGAGCAGGTGGCCCGGCGCCGCGAACTCGCCGCCCGCTACGCCGACGGGCTGACCGGGGTGCCTGGGATCCGGGTCTCGACGGATCCGCCGTGGGGGCGCAGCAACTTCCAATCGTTGTGGATCGAGGTCGGTCCCGGTTTCGGCATGGACCGGGAGGGGCTGCTGCGCCTCCTCGCCGAACACGAGATCTCGGCGCGCCGCGGGATCATGGCCGCCCACCGGCAGCCTGCCTATCGGGAGCTGAGGCCCGCGGCCGGGTTGCCGGTCACCGAGCACCTCACCGACACCACGCTGATCCTGCCGCTGTTCCACGAGCTGACCGAGGCCGACCAGGACCGGGTGATCGCAGCCATCGGTGAGGCCCGCGGATGAGTCTGCTGCTGCTCGCCGCCAGCGGCCTGGCCAGGGAAGTGCTGCCGGTATGCGCTGCGCTGGGCATCGACGTGGCCGGGGTCCTGGACGATCGCACCGAGTTGCGGGGCACCGAAGTGGCCGGCATCCCGGTGCTCGGCGGCATCGACGCCGCCGCCGACCTCCCCGAGGCCCAGCTGCTGATCTGCGCGGGCAAGGGCAGCAGCCGCCGCCAGATCGCCGGGCGGCTCGCCGCGCTCGGCGTCGAGGACCAGCGCTACGCGAGCGTGATTGACCCGAGCGTGCGGATCCCCAGCCGATGCCGGGTGGGCACCGGCTCGATCCTGCTCGCCCACACCGCACTGACCGCCGATGTCACCCTCGGCCGTCACGTAGTGATCATGCCCGGCTGTGTCGTGACCCACGACGTGTGCCTGGCCGATTACGTGACGCTGACCGCCGGAGTGAGCCTGGCCGGGGGCGTCCGGGTCGGCGAGGCCGCCTATCTCGGGATGAACTCCTCGGTGCGGGAAGGCCGCACCATCGGCGCCGGGGCCACCATCGGCATGGCTGCGGCGGTGCTGCAGGACGTGCCCGAGGACGCGATCTGGGCCGGGGTTCCCGCACGGCCACTGACCGACAAGGAGTAACCGATGGACGTCCCGTTTTTGGACCTGCGCGCCCAGTGGGCCGACATCGCCGACGAGGCCGAGCCGGCGCTGTTGGAGGCATTCCGCAGCTGCGGCTTCATCGGCGGCCCGCACGTCGCCGGTTTCGAACGCGACTACGCCGCCTTCGCCGAGGCCAGGCACTGTATCGGGGTCGGCAACGGCACCGACGCCTTGGAGCTGGCCATGCGCGCCGCGGGGGTCGGGCCCGGCGGCGAGGTGATAATGCCGGCGAACACATTCATTGCCACGGCCGAGGCCGCGAGCCGGATCGGGGCGAGGCCGGTGCCGGTCGACGTCGAGGATGCCTGCCTGCTGATCGATCCGGAGCGGATCGAAGCTGCCATCACCGAACGCACCCAGGCGATTGTGCCGGTGCATCTGTACGGGCAGTGCGCGCCGGTGGAGCAGGTGATCCGGGTCGCCGAAGGGCACCACCTGCCGGTGATCGAGGACGCTGCCCAGTCCCAAGGCGCGACCAGGCACGGCCGTAGCGCCGGGTCGCTGGCGCTGGCCGCAGCGACCTCGTTCTACCCGGGCAAAAATCTGGGCGCCTCCGGCGATGCGGGGGCAGTCACCACCAGCGACGATGGCTTCGCACATCAGGTGCGGCTGGTTTCGGCGCACGGCTCAATCGAGAAATACTCCCACGAGGTCGTCGGTCTCAACTCCCGACTCGACGCGATCCATGCGATCACTTTGGCGGCCAAGCTGCGCCGGCTGCCCGCCTGGAATCGGGCCCGGCGCGCCGTGGCCGAACTCTACGCGGAGCTGCTGGGTGGGATCGATGGGCTGCGGCTACCGGAGACCCTGCCGGGAAATGAGCACGTCTGGCACCTCTTCGTGGTCCGGGTGGACCAGCGGAACCGGGTACTCGACAGACTCCATTCGGCGGGAATCGGGGCAGGGCTGCACTATCCGCAGCCGTGGTATCTCAGCCCGGCCTACCGGCACCTCGGCTACCGGCCAGGCACCGCGCCGGTGGCTGAACGCGCCGCGGACCGGCTGCTCAGCCTGCCGATGTTCCCGCACCTGAAGCCGCAGCAGCAAGAGCGCGTCGCCGACGCCGTGCGACGAGCCGTGCGGTGAGCAGCGTCGCGGCAGCGATGCTGATCCCGGCCACCGGCAGCAGCGCCGCCACCGCTCGCACCCGGTCCGGCGGCCGGTACACCACCTCGACCACGCTGGGCACGAGGGTCACCGAGATCCGGTTCTCGGCGCCCACCCCGAGCTCGACTTGGCGCTGCAGGACCACCTGTTCGATGCTGTCCACCTCGGCCCAGAACTGCTCGTGGACCACCTGCCGGTCGGGCCCGACAGCCTGCACGAAGAACGCTGCCTCCCGGATATCGCTGGCCCACTGGCCGCCCCAGTCGCTGAGCTCGACCGACACACCCTGCCGCAGGCCGCGATCCACCAGCAGCGTGCGGGGGGCCACCGCCGGATGCCCACTGGCGCCGTGGGCAACTTCAGCCTCCAGCGCGACGGCCCAGCCGATGGCCCGTCCGGAATCAGGCACGAGCGCGGGCACCCCCGAGGGGGGCGATAACACGACGCTCGCCGCGACCGTGTACACGCCAGGCTGGTGCCACGCCGCCCAGAACACCGGGACGAAGAGCGCGACCATCAGCAGCGCGCCGGGCCAGCCCCGCCGCACGGATTTGAGGACCTTCCAGGGCGAAAGCCCCTTGACGGGCCTCCACTGCCCGGGTGTCACGGGCGTAGAATACCCCACCATCGCGGTGAGGGGAGGTTCGGCCGATGTCGCTTGACCGGTTCTTCGGGGCGCTTGGACGCCAGTGGCTCACGCTCGTCCTGGGCCTGATGGCCACCGTCGGCCTGGTCTACGGCGCCTGGTCGCTGGTGCCGCCGACCTACACCGCCTCGGCGTCGATCCTGTTGCTGCCACCCGACTCGATTGTGCCGGAGGAGGGCAACCCGTACCTGCAGTTGGGCGGGCTCGGGGAGACCGTCGGCGTGATCGGTTCTTCGCTGTCGGATCAGTCCACCCGGCTGTATTTCGAGGCCAAGAGCCAGGACCTGCACTACGAGGCGCTGCAGGATTTCCGCTATTCGAGCCCCATCCTGACGATCAACGTCGAGGACCCGTCGCAGAGCCTGGTGCTGGAGACTCTCGACGAATTGGTGGCCATGGCCAGCCAACGGCTGGCCACTATGCAAGACACCATCGGTATCACCGGCCGCAACGAGGTCACCTCGATTGTGCTCAGCCAGGACGCCACGCCCGAGATTTCGCGGGCGAGGCAGCTGCGGGCAATGGTGGCGGCCGCCGCGGCCGGGCTGATTCTTGCCTTGGCACTGGTGGCGCTGATCGACGGCGCCCGACAGCGGCGGGCCCAACGCAGGCAGCTGGCCGAGGCGAAACGGGCCCATCCCGAGATCATCGAGGACGAGTTCTTCGGCGACGACGGCCCCGCCGTCGAGGACGACCCGGCCATTGAGTACGCCGAGCAACATCTCGGCGACGGATCCATCGCGGCCGGGTCCGGCAGCGAACCGGCCGATCCCGGCGCGGACCAGGCAGGCACCGGCTAGGGCCCATGGCCCGTCCCACGGTGGAAGCCAAGCCGCTCGTCGACGCCGCGACAGTGTTGACGGCGTTTCTCGTGTTGCGGCTCGCGCTGCCCAGCCAGTTCATAGTGCCCGGCCTCGGGGGGGCCGGGACCCCGGCGTTGCTGGCCTCGGTGGGTTTGCTCGTGTGGTGGGGCTGGTCCTGGCTCAACCGGACCGGGCGGGGCTGGTCGTCATATGTGGCCTCGGCGGCACTGGTGTGGTCGATGGCCCTGTTGGTGTCCTATGCCTCGGCGATGTTGCGCCCGATCAACGCCACGGAGACCTCGATCGCGACGCTCGCGTTGCTTGGTTTCCTGGGCTGGGTCGGGGTGATGATGGTTGCCCACGACGGGCTCGACACCCGGGAGCGCTGGTTCC
>JBKEBG010000033.1:0-6741 GCA_047972985.1 Arachnia sp. | reverse complement strand
CCCGCCTCCTGCATGTGGTAGCCGGAGATGGAGATCGAGTTGAACCGGGGCATGTTCGCGCTGGTGTAGGCGAAAATGTCGGCGATGATCCGCATCGACGGTGCCGGAGGATAGATGTAGGTGTTGCGGACCATGAACTCTTTGAGGATGTCGTTCTGTATGGTCCCGGCGAGCTGTTCGGGCTTGACACCCTGCTCCTCGGCGGCGACGACGTAGAGCGCCAGCACCGGAAGCACCGCGCCGTTCATCGTCATCGACACGCTCATCTGGTCCAGCGGGATCCGGTCGAACAGCTGGCGCATGTCCAGGATCGAATCCACCGCCACACCCGCCATACCGACATCACCCGAGACACGGGGATGGTCGGAGTCGTAGCCGCGGTGGGTTGCCAGGTCGAACGCGATCGACAGGCCCTTCTGGCCCGCCGCGAGGTTGCGGCGGTAGAAGGCGTTGGATTCCTCGGCCGTGGAGAATCCGGCGTACTGGCGCACGGTCCAGGGGCGATGCACATACATCGTCGCGTAGGGCCCGCGCAGGAACGGCGGGATGCCTGGCGCAGTGTTGAGGAAGTCGAGGCCGGTGAGGTCGGCATCGGTGTACAGCGGCGGCACCAGGATGTGCTCGGGGGTCTGCCACCCGGCGCTGTGCCCCGTCGAGGAGGTGATCGCTTCGTAGCTTTCTGCGGCGTTGGCCGGGATTGCGGCATCGCCGAGGGCGATGTCACTGAAACGTGGGATCGTCGTCATGTCTCAGGCCTCCAGCGTGTCGAGGGTGGTGCTCAGCAGCTCGACGACGTTCATGCCGTCGAACACGTTGCCGTCGATGACGCCCGCCTCATCTGGGGCGCCGATTTCCTTGAGTTGCCCAGCCAGGCGTACCTGAGTGGCTCCGGCCTGTTTCAAGGCGGCGGCCACGTCGAGGGCGTGCGCCGCGTACACCTTGGCGCTGGAACACAGCACGGCCACGGTGGTGCCGGCCTCGGTGAGCTGCCGGGCGAAGTCAGCGGGCTCGGTGCCCTCGGCCAGCACCGTGTCGATGCCGCCCACGTGGTACAGGTTCGATGTGAACCCCTCCCGGGCGCCGAAATCCCGGCGGGTGCCGAGACAGGCCAGCAGCACCTTCGGGGCCTTGCCAGCAGCGGCGGCCGCCTGGCTGCGGTCGCGCAGATCCTCGAAGACCTGGGCATCGCGCACCGGGGTGATGCCAGCTAGCCCGGCGGCCTCCGGCCGGGGCGCCCTGGGCAGCGGGGTCTCGTGCATGTCGGGGAACATCGACACCCCCGTCAGCGGCAGCTTGCGGGTGGCCAGCAGCGTGGCGCGTTCGGCGTTCAACTCGGCAAGCTGAGCCGCGACGGTGCCGTCGGCCACCAGGGCGGCATAACCGCGCTCGTCGTCGGCGGCGAAGACCTCCCAGGCCTTCTCGGCCATCTGCCGGGTCATCGATTCGACGTACCAGGCACCACCCGCGGTGTCGTTGACGCGGCCCACATTGGATTCCTCGGCGAGGATGACCTGCGTGTTGCGTGCTATACGGCGCGACAGCTCATTGGGCAGCCCGATCGCGGTGTCCAGCGGCAGCACTGTCTGGATCTCCGCGTCCCCCGCGGCGGCGGCGAAACAGGAGATGGTGCCGCGCAGCACGTTGACGTAGGCGTCGTCGCGGCTGAGCTGACGCAGCGAGGTCACCGCATGCTGCACCGCGCCCTGGTGGGCGGGGGCGACGCCGCTGACCTCGCACACGCGGGTCCACATGGTGCGAAGCGCGCGCAGCCGGGAGATCGTCAGGAACTGCTCGGTGGTGGCCGATACCCGGAACAAGATCCCGGCGGCGGCTTCATCCACGAAGTGGCCCTGATCCACAGCGGCGCGCAGGTATTCGGTGCCGGCACCGATCGCGGCGGCGAGTTCGGCGACATCACCGGCCCCGGCGTTGTGGAACACTGTGGAGTCCACCACCAAGGGACGCACTCCCGGGTACTCGGCCGCCATCGTCAGCGCCTGCCCGACCTGTGACATGTCGGGGGTGGTCCCGTGCTGAGCGGCGAACCCGATCGGGTCGATGCCGAGGCTGCCGGACACCGAGGCGGGATCGGATTGGGCCGAGCTGTACAGATCAATCAGTGCCCGGGCGGCGGCGATCGGGTCGGTGCGGCTCGATACGTGGATGGCGGCAAGGTCGAGATGCACATCGGCCAGCACCGTCGCTAGATCCTGGGCCCGGATCGCGTCCGGGTCGATCCGCAGCCACAGCCCGGAGCAGCCGCGCTCCAGATCGGTCAGGATTGCCTGTCGGGTCACCGCCGGATCGGGATCCTCATGCAGCTGAGCGATCTGCCAGCCGCTGTCCATATCACCGTTGCGCACAGTGGCGCCGCGAGTGAACGGGGCAACGCCGGGGTAGCCCAGCTGCTCTACGCCATCCTCGCGGGTGTACATCGGCTTGATGACCAGGCCATCCACAGTGGTGGTGGTCAGGCGCTGGTAGGCCTTGTCAATGGTGAGTTCTTTGCCCTCGGGGCGGCCCCGATTGAGCACCTTGAGAACTTCACGTTCCCAGTCATGGGTACTGGGGCTGTCGAAATCGGCTGCGAAACTGAGTTCGGCAGCCTGCATCGCCTCGTCGGTCATGGTCTCCTCCGCCGTAGGTTCACCTGGGCATGAATCAGCGTATCTTTACTAGCCTGCTGGCGGTGGCGGGGGTCGGTAATCAGCGCACGCGCGGGTTCCTAGTGCTCGGCATCGAACCAAGTGAAACCTAGGTCAGCGCCGCAAGGGCCTCGCGCGGGGCGTCGGGCTGCCCCCAGGCCGCGATCCGCCAGCCGTCGGTCGCCGAACCATCCAGGGCGATCCACTCGGTGTTCAGCAGCGGCCGGGACACCTGCGTGGCGGTGGCGGGGTCCTGGGTGGCGGCCCAGACTCGCAGCGCGGCCCCGTGGCTGACGATGGCCGCCTGCTCGTGGCCGCGTTCGGCCACCCGAGCGACGGCGTCGGTGAAGCGGGTCATGAACTCCCGCGCCGATTCCCCGCCTTCGAGTTTCGCGTCGAGGTTATCCGGGCTCCACGACTCCAGCAGCGCCACGTAGCTGGTCCAGTCGGGGCTCATCTCCGCCACGCCCGCCGAGATCTCCTCGACACCTTCGAGGGTTTCGACCTGCAGCCCGTGGGCCTCCGCGAGCGGGGCGGCGGTCTGCTGGGCCCTGGTCAGCGGGGAGGCGAACACAGCCTCGATCGGCTCCTCGGACAATGCCGATGCCATCGTGCCGGCTTGGCGGTGCCCCTCCTCGGTCAACGGCGCCCCGGGGAATGCCGTGTCCAGCAGCCGATCGATGTTGCTTTGGGTCTGCCCGTGCCGGATGAGGAGAAGTCGCATGCTCTTCAGGGTAACTGGGCCCCGGCGCGCCGCAACGTTCGGGTCGTGGCTTGCCCGGCGCGTTGGTGCCGGTGCAGCAGAGGTGGTTGCGACTCGCGGCAGTGACTCGACAATCGGCCCCGGTCCCGTCGAGGCAATGCAGCAGTGACCGCCGGGCCTAGTCGTGGGAATCGTCACCGAACTTGCCGTGCCCAACCACCGCGCGCGCCGAACCTCCTAAGATGGTCTCACCACGTGGATGCCTCGGCTAGGAGAGCCCAATGCCCCAACGCACCGTCACAGTCGCCTCCTCCGTTGGCCTGCATGCGCGCCCGGCAGCGCTCTTCGTCAAGCGGGTCGCTGAGTCAGGAATGCCGGTCCGGATCGCCAAGCCCGGTGGGCGTGAAGGAAACGCGGCCTCCATGCTCGTCGTGATGGGGCTGGGCGCCAAACAAGGCGACGAGGTGGTGCTCACCGCCGACGGTGAGGGCGCCGACGAGGTCCTCGATAGGCTGGTCGAGTTCCTGGCCGTGGACCAAGACGAGGTCAACGGCTGAGCCAGGGCAGGTCCGGCAGTGCCCGTCGCAGGTCAGCCTGCGGCGTCGGCGGCCAGCGGCGAGACGAGCGGCTCGGCGCCCGGGCCGGGTGTGAGCCCCACCGACGTCGGCACCGGGTGTGACTGGCCACCCGAATGCGTCACCGTGGTGCCCCTGACGCTGAGTTGCGTCGCGTGGTGTTCCAACGCCTGGATCACTGTGTCGAGGTAGTTTTCCAGCGGAAACCACCACACACCGGCCCCCGGTTCACGTGCCAAGGCGGCGAAGCCGATGCCGAGTTCGGCGGCGGCCGCTACCGCCGCATCGTGCATCCGGACGTGATCTGGGTGGCCGTAGCCGCCGTCGCTGTCGTAGCTGACTACCAGCTCCGCGCGAGTCTCTTTCAGCCACGCCACCACGTCGGCGGTGACGTCGGTGAGCTCGGCGGCGCACAAGGATCGGGTGTCGGTGCCGTCGGCCGGTCCGGCGACCCCCTCCCGGATCCAGCGCATGCCAGAATCTCGGTAACGGCGTTCGGGCCCCGCGCTGGCCGGCGGATCACCTAGCCAGCCGTGCCGTTCGACGCCGAGCTCCCGCAGGGCACCCGCCAATTCCTCGACCCGTTTCGTGTCGAGCTCGGGGGTCCCGGCGAGGTAGGACAGAGGGCCGGCGACTACCTCGCCCTCCTCGCCCCGCGTGGCAGTCAGCACGCTCACCTCGTGGCCTGTTTCGACGAGGAACCTGACCAGGGCGCCCGAGGCGAGGGTTTCGTCATCGGGATGGGCGTGGACGAAGCAGATCCTCATGCTGGTATCCCTTGGAGCCGTTCGTAGTGGCACAGAACGCGGTCGGCGACGATCGGCCACGTCAGCTCCTCAGCGCGGCGGCGCCCCGCTCGGCCCATCGCCTCGCGCCGGTCTGGGTCGGCGATGAGTCCTGCGAGTTGGCGTCCCCACTCGTTGACGTCGTGGCCGTTGATGAGGAGCCCGGTGCGCTCGTGGCACGTGGACTCGGTGAGTCCGCCCGCGGCGGCGGCAAGGACTGGTGTGCCGGAGGCCGATGCCTCCAGCGCCACCATCCCGAAGGTCTCCGAATGTGACGGGACCACCATGACACTGGCGTGGCGCATCAGCCGGGCAAGGTCGCTGCGGTCCTGGCCGGGCAGGAACGTCACGTGTTCGCTCATCCCCAGTTTCGCGACCAGCTCGTGCAGCTGGGTGGCGTATTCGGCGAAGTCGGGGGACGCTTCCCCGGCCACCACGAGATCCGGGCGGATCGCCTTGGGTACCTGCGCGACGGCGCGGATCGCCACATCCGGGCCCTTGAGCGGTTGCAGACGGGCCGCGAACAGCGCGTACCCCGGGGCGACCCCCGGGGGTGCCCAAGGGTCATCCGTGGGGTGGAAGGTGAGGGTGTCGACGCCGGGTCGCACGATCGCGACGCGTTCGGGGTCGGCGTTGAGGCGTCCGATAGCGACGGCTGCCTCATAGTGGGACACCGCCAGCACCAGATCCGACTCGGCGGCGCACTGCAGCTCACCGGCCAGCCGGGCCGGGGACTCGGCCGGTTCCCCGTCGCGTAGCGGTGAATTGGGATGTGCGGCCACTGAATGGTAAGTCATCACGTGAGGGACACCCTGCGCCTTGGCGACCGGAAGCGCCGCGCAGCCGGACATCCAGTGGTGCGAGTGCCACACGTCGTAGCTGTGGCGTCCCAGGCCCTGGCTGAACTCGTCGATGTGAGCGTCGATCTGGCTTTTCGGCAGTGGGGCCGGTGGACCGGCGTCGAGGTAACGCAGGCTGACGCCCTGCGAGACGGCGACGAGGTCCGGCTGCTCAGCGGCGGAGCGTCGGGTCAGGAACTCGACGCTGTGCCCCGCGGTGCCGATCGCCTCGGCGAGGGCGCGGGTGAAGACGTTCATCCCGCCCGCGTCCGCTCGTCCGGGCAGCTCCAGCGGAGATGTGTGCATCGACACCAGGCCGATACGCAGTGTCATGTGCGCTCTACACCCACGCCCTGACGAAATCTTCAGCCAGGGCAGCGGCTTCAGCGATATCTTCGGGTCCTCCGATCACCACGACGCCATCGTGAGCTTCAACGATGCACGATGGTGTGGTTGGATCGTCTTCGGAGTACCCGCAGACTGCATCGCCGAATTCCTGCGCGTCGCTCATCTCTCTGGCGAACGAATCCTTGGAGAGCCCTTCGACGTAGAACGCGACAAACGAGTTCATGTCGTCGTCGAAGTACACCCCGAATTCGGAAGTTGTCTCACTCGCTGACTCATATTCGCCAACCCTTTTGGGCATGACCGGAACCTCACCCGCATTCGTCCCGGGGTCGTCCTCGTCAGCTGTCGGATCGTCGGTGGGTTGATCGTGGCCGGTTTCCTCGGCGGGCGGTGGTGATTCCGGGGTCGACTCCTCGTTTGTCGTCTCCGCCGTGGTCTCTTCCTTGTTTGTCGTCTCCGCCGTGGTCTCTTCCTTGGTGGCCTGGGTGGTCGTGGGCTCGTCGTCATTGGGTAGTAGCAGCACGATGAGCACCACAATCAGCGCGACGATGACGGCACCGCCCCCGATCAGGAACGGGAGCATGTTGCGCTTGGGGGGTCCCCCTTGGCCGTAGCCTTGCTGCCCGTACTGCGGTTGCCCGTAACCCTGCTGTCCGTAGGCGGCGTAGTCTGCCTGAGGCTGGCCGTAACCCTGCTGTCCGTAGCCCTGCTGGCCGTATGGCTGCTGGCCTTGCTGAGGATGTCCGGGCTGGCCCCCGTAGGGACCACCCTGCTGCGGGTATCCGGGGCTTGGGGGGTACCCGCCTTGGGTGGGGAAGGCTTGAGTAGGCTGGTCCGCAGACGGGC
>JBKEBG010000151.1:0-3914 GCA_047972985.1 Arachnia sp. | reverse complement strand
CTTCCCGATCAGGCCCAGGTGGATGTGGACATGCCGCGGCTGCGGGACATCGAAGGTGAGGAATAGGTGTTTACCGACTGCCTCGGCCCCCACGAAATCGGCGCCGTCGAGGCGGCTGGCTTCGGCGGCGAATCTCCCCTGTGGTGACTCCACCGCCACCGTGCCACCCGCGAAGGCGCGGTTGAACTCGTCGGCCAGGCGGTGAATGACGTGGCCCTCAGGCACCGCCAGACCGCTTGTCGCGCGGGGTGAGGAACAGGGCCATCGCCACCGGGATACCAGTGCCAAGCATCGGCCACATCGGCCAGTAGTAGCCGGCCCCGGCCATGAGCCAGATCAGGTTGAACATTATCGCCAGCCCGATCCACGACCTGAGACTTACATCGCGCAACACCGCCCATCCCTTGGCCGGCGGCTTGGCAGGACTCTGGTCGGGCAGCGGCGCGGGCGCGGGGGCCAGGACAAGGTCGGCCACCAAGGGCTGGATCTCCCCGATGCGCTTGACCTGCATCCCGCGGGCGAGGCGCTCCTGGTACTCATCGCTATCGAGCCGCCCGTCGCTGTAGGCGCCTGCCAGTAACTCGGCTAGGGCATCGCGATCGGCGTCCGAGGCACGCAACCCAGCGACTCCGGGCTGCCTCGGATCAGCCGTGAACTGGCTCCAGGGCTCGAGGGTCACTCGCCAGCCTCGTAGGCTGCTATGGCGTCGATGCGGCGCTGGTGGCGGGCGTCGCCGGAGAACGGCGTGTTGACGAAGGTATCGACGATCTCCCAGGCCACTTCCTGGGGTTGCATGCGCCCGCCCAGCGACACGATGTTGGCGTTGTTGTGTTCGCGGGCCAGGCGGGCCAGCTCAGCGTTGTAGGCGAGGGCGGCGCGCACACCGGTGACCTTGTTCGCTGAGATCTGTTCGCCGTTGCCCGAACCGCCGAGCACGACCCCGAGCGTGCCGTCGGCGACCACAGCCTCGGCGCACGGGATGACATAGGTCGGGTAATCATCCAGCGCCTGATAGGTGGCCGCTCCGTGATCTACCACCTCATGTCCGGCGGACTGTAGCTTCTCGACGAGGAAGTTCTTCAGCTCAAAGGCGGCGTGATCCGTCGCGATGTGGATGCGCATGCCCGACAGTATTCCACGGCTCGGTTCGCCCGGGACAAGCTGTCTCCCGATGTCCGGGCTACCATCCCAGATGCGACGGTGGCAGGGACATCGGCACTGCTCATCTCGACGCCCGACCTTGCCAGTGCCGCCGCGTCGACTCCCTGGTTGCCCACCGCGGCGGGCGCCGTCACCTCACGACCGGGCCATTGGTCGCCGGCCTAGCCCGTTGGGCCTGACGCGTCGGCGTGGGGATGGCCCTCGGCCAGCAATCGGCGGAACCCGTCCTCGTCCAGGATGGGGCGTCCTAGTTGCTCGGCCTTGGCGGCCTTGGAGCCGGCTCCCTCACCGATCACGACGTAGTCGGTGTTCTTGCTGACCGATCCGGCGGCCTTGCCCCCTCGGGTCAGGATTTCCTCCTTGGCCTCGTCGCGCGTGAACCCCTCCAACGAGCCGGTCACGACGATGGTGAGTCCCTCCAGCGTGCGGGGTATGGATCCGTGCTCGTCGTCAGCCATCCGCACCCCATCCTCGGCCCACTTTTCGACGATGCGGGCCCGCCATGGGTACCTGAACCAATCGAGCACCGATTCGGCAATCACGCCCCCGACACCATCGGCCGAGGCGAGTTCCTCGACGCTGGCGCGACGGATGGTCTCGATGGATCCGAACCTGGCGGCCAAGGAGCGGGCGGCGGTAGGCCCGACGTGGCGAATCGACAGACTCACGATGACCCGCCACAGCGGGCGTGTCTTGACCGTCTCAAGGTTGTCCAGCAGGCGGCGGCCGTTGGCGTTGAGCACGCGGGCCTGGCCGTCGTCGGCCTGGCGGGTGTACAACATTGTGCGCTGCAGAGCGGGCTCGGTCAGCCGGAAGAGATCGCCTTCATCGGCGACCAAGCCGGCCTCCAGGAGCGTGCCGGCCCCCTCCCAGCCCAGCGCCTCGATGTCGAACCCGCCGCGGGCCGCCAGCGCGAAGATTCGCTCCCGGACCTGGCTCGGGCAGGACCGGGCGTTGGGGCAGCGGATATCCTTGTCCCCCTCCTTTTCCGGGCGCAATTGGGCACCGCAGGCCGGGCAGTGCGTGGGCATCTGGAATTCGCGCTCGCTGCCATCGCGCAGGGCCACCACGGGGGCCACTATCTCGGGGATCACGTCACCGGCCTTTCGCAGCACCACAGTGTCTCCGATGAGCACACCCTTGCGGCGGACCTCGTCGGCGTTGTGCAGTGTTGCCATCTCGACGGTGGACCCGGCGACCAGGACAGGTTCCATGACACCGAACGGGGTGACTCTGCCGGTGCGCCCCACGTTGACCTGGATGTCCAGCAGCCGGGTGTTGACCTCCTCCGGGGGGTATTTGTAGGCGATGGCCCAGCGCGGGGCCCGTGAGGTGCTACCGAGCCGGCCCTGAAGCGCGAAGTCGTCGGCCTTCACCACCACCCCGTCGATGTCATGCTCGATGGAGTGGCGATGCTGCCCGTAGTACTCGACGAAGGCCGCCACGTCTGTGGCGCTGTCGACGACTCGGTGGTGCCTGCCCACCGGCAGCCCCCAATCGGCGAGACGGTCATAGGCCTCACTTTGCGAGGTGACCGACAGGCCCTCACTGGCGCCGATGCCGTGGACGATCATGCGAAGCGGCCGGGATGCAGTAACCCGGGGGTCCTTCTGACGCAGGGACCCAGCGGCTGCATTGCGGGGATTGGCGAAGGGAGGCTTGCCCGCTTCGACCAGCGAGGCGTTCAACGCCTCGAAGCCGACAGCGGGGAAGAAGACCTCGCCGCGGACCTCAAGGACCGCTGGGAGATCCTGGCCAGCCAGTCGGCGCGGCACCCCGTCGATCGTCACCACATTACCGGTGACGTCCTCCCCCACCCTGCCGTCGCCTCTGGTGGCCGCCACCTGAAGCCAGCCGTCCAGGTAGAGCAGGTTGATCGCCAACCCATCGATCTTCGGCTCGCACAGATAGCGCGATGCGTTGACGCGGGCCAGCCAGGCTGCCAATTCCTCGGCATTGAACACATTGTCCAGGCTTAATAATCTGCGCCGATGTGTGACCTCCGCGAAGTCGGTGAAACGGGCCGCTCCCACCTTCCCGGTGACGGATTGAGCCCGCGGCAGGTCGGGGAAAGCCGATTCCAATGCCTGCAGATCCCGGAAAGCAGTGTCGTAGGCCTCGTCCGACAGTGTCGGAGCGTCCTTGCCGTAGTACGCGTCCTGCGCGGCCAGCAGTAGTTCATTGAGTTCGGTCCACCGCTGCCGTGGATCCTCGGTCACGCCCGTCATGGGGCAATGCTGGCATATCCACGCATCCGGTACGCTGGCACGGTTGTTCGTAACTCAGCACATTGAGGTGACGCTATGCCCACCGCCAACATCACTCGCGACGAAGCAAGTCTTCGCTCCGAAGTCATCAAAGCCAAGGCGTACCGAGTGACGGTTGACGTCACCGGGCGCGACGTCACCGACGCGGAGCAGGTGTTCTCTTCCGTGACCGAACTCGACGTCACATCGATGGGTGGCCCCACCCATATCGATCTGATCGCCGACGAGGTGGCCACCGCCACCGTGGACGGGGAGCCAGTCTCCCTCGATGGCTACGACGGCTACCGGCTGCGTTTGCCTGATCTGAGCCCTGGCGAGCACTCGGTACGCGTGGAGGCCCGCTGCCGCTATTCGCACAGCGGGGAGGGCCTGCACAGGTTCGTCGATCCTGCCGACGGCAAGGTGTACCTGTACACCCAATTCGAGACTGCCGACGCCCGCCGGATGTATGCGAACCTCGAGCAGCCAGACCAGAAGGCGACGTTC
>JBKEBG010000125.1:0-10717 GCA_047972985.1 Arachnia sp. | reverse complement strand
GTGGGTGAGGCGACCCAGGCCGATCGCGACCAGATCGACGCCTCACGCGAGGCATTCAGGGCGGGCGTGGCGCAACTACAACCGGGGTCCAGCGTGAACGCCGTCTCGCGCGCTATCGAGGACAGCTTCCGCGGGCACCATCGAGAATTCGGCATCCTTCGCGGGTACACCGGCCATGGAATCGGTTCCCAGATGCACATGGCGCCCGATGTGCCCAACCAATCCCGAGCCAGGCTGTTGCCCAGACTCGCTCCCGGTATCGTCCTGGCCATTGAGCCTATGATCACTCTCGGCGGACCGGAGACCGGTGTGCTGAGCGACGAGTGGACGGTGGTCAGCAGCGACGGAAGCCGTGGCGCGCACTGGGAGAACACCGTGGCGCTCACCCGCGACGGCGTATGGGTGCTGACCGAACTCGATGGAGGCCAGGCCGAGCTGACGGCCCGGGGCCTTCGGTTTGCGCCAGTCGGGGACTGAACCTGGTACCCGGGCAGGGGGAGCGTACCCCCCGCTCGAATTCCGCCACGGCCGGGTTACTATTGCGGGATGACCGATCTACCTCCGTCATCGAGGTACCTTCAACAATCCGACGCGGCCGTCGAGGAAATGGAGCGCGAGTCGTTGTCGAATCGGCTGGCTGACGCCTATGCCGATGGCCGCATAGAACAAGACGAGTACATGTCCTCGCTGGACACTCTCTACAGCGCCCAACGCCTCGGTGATCTGGTGCCGGTCGTGCGTCGGCTGCCTGCGCCGGCGATCAGCGTTCCTGACGCAGTGGGGCAGGGTGCGCTACCCGCCGGACAGACAAATGGCTCGCGCAACGTGCTCCTTCCCGCGATCGGCGCCACGGCGGGTCTGCTGCTGCTACTAGCGTTGCTGATCGTGCTGGGTGGGCTGTTTTGGTGGCTGTAGGGCGGGCTCGTGCGTAGTTCCGCCAGGCGAGCTTCGGCTGGTGAGGCGTGGTCGGTCAAGGCGGCGGGATGCTGACACACGGCCGTCTGGGGCCACGTGGTGCCGTGCCGCGGCGGGCAGTCCAATCACCCCAGCCGGCGCCGCTACAGCGCACGGCAGGTGCGGCCGCCATCACGAGTCTCACGCTCGTTGCGGTGAGCGTAGCAATGATCGCGCGCCTGCCCGACCACCACCAGGTGGTAAGCGCGAGTCATGGACCTCCCGTTGTTGAGCCAGCCACCGCCTCACCGACGCCGTCGGATGCCTCCAGCTCGCCGGCGTCCCCGGCCAACGCTGGCCCAGAGGCCTGGGGACTCCCGCCTCGGGAATGGGAGCCGCTGCCCTCGCCGGTACCCAGGAGTGAGGCCTGGGCCACACTCCAGGCCTCACAGCTGTATTCGGCGGCGCCGGTCGAGCTGACCGGCTGCCCGCTGCCGACGAAGGTGAGTACTCAGGCCGAGTTCGAACAGGCGGTGCGGGCCCAATGGCATTGCGTCCACACAGCGTGGACGCCGTTGTTGAGCCAATGGGGCTGGTCGACGCTCGAACCGGAAGTGGCGTTCTACCCCGGTGAGGGCACCGACAGCGAGTGCGGCTATCTCAACGCCCCGGCCTTCTATTGCTCGGCCGGCAATGGGACCGCCTACTTCGGCGGGGATCATTTCCAGATGGCCCGCCAATGGGAGCTATCGATCAACGAGATGGTCAACCACGAGTACGGTCACCACATCCAGTCTCTCGCCGGGATCACCGGGGCCAAGCTACTGGTGGAACCGGCCGACGATCTTGAACGTCGCTCGGAACTGCAGGTGGTGTGCTGGTCGGCGATGATGACGGCACACAACCTCGCGGTCGGCTTCGACGAAGCCGACTGGATAGGGTGGCAAGAGCGGCTCAACACTATGCAGGTGGATGCCGCACACGGCGGTCGGGCATCAATGCTGTATTGGGGCACCAGAGGCCTGTACGCGCAAAGCCTGGCCGATTGCAACACGTGGGTTGTTGCGCCAGCCGAGGTCAGCTGATCGCTAGCTGCCGTCGGCCGTGAACATCCCGATGACGGGCGTCCACCGTTGTATGATCCGGTCGGCGATGACCCCGTGGACGCGAAACGGGTCCGCATCAAGCATGCCCGCGACAGCCTCGGCCGATTCAGCACGAACGATGATCAGGGCCCCGGGCGAAGCTGCCTCAGGGTAGGCCCCGGCCGCCACCAGGCCGGCGGGAATCAGCGCCTGGAGGTACTGCCTGTGGGCCGGCCTGTGCTCTGCGGTCAGCTGCGGATCGTCGACGTAGTGGTAGTGCACCGCGAAGTAGTCCATGCCGCCACGCTACAGCCCGCGCCGCGAGAGGTTGCTGAGAAAACCCAAGCCAGTTCTTATAGTGCCTTGTCAAGGGCCTGAAAGCTGAGTGGCTCGCCCAGCTTTCTGTGGGGAAACCATGGCGGAGTTACGCCATGTCGCTATTGTTCGCTTCGACGAAAGGAGAGAAATGGCTAGCCAGGCGTCCTCCTTCCACTTGCCACGACTCACTCGCCGAGATGTCCTGATGGCGGGCACCGCGCTCCCGACCATGGCAGCGCTTGCCTCGTGCACAGCACCCAGTTCCGATGCCGTGACCTCTCAACTGGTCCACGGCGCCACCGGAGGGGGGCTCAAGGACACCCTTGATGCTCACTTCCCGGTCTCGTGGCCCGATATCGCCCGGGTACGGCAACTGTTTGAGCCGCTGCTGCGCTTCAACGCCGACTACGAGGTTGAACCGAGCCTCGCCGAAGAAGTAGAGCCCAACGCCGATGCCACCGAGTGGACGTTCCGGCTGCGCGATGGGGTCTTGTTCCACGACGGCCGAACCGTGAGCGCTCGCGATGTGGAAGCGACCTTCGCGCGTGTCCTCAACCCCGAGAACCCGGCCCCCTATGGAGCCGATATCGCCCCCATCGCCGATCTCGACGCGAGCCGGGTGCTGGACGATCGGACCTTTCGGCTCATGCTCAAGGAGCCCTATGCCGTCCTCGACCAGGTCTTCGCGAACTACGCGCTCGGCGTGGTTCCGGTCGATTACGATCCGGCAACGCCTATCGGCACCGGGCCCTTCCGGGCTGACGTGTTCGTGCCGGGGCAGCGCAGCCGATTCTTCCGCTTCGATGACTACTGGGACGTTGCGGCCTCCTTCGACGAACTGGTCATCATCGACTTCGCCGATGAGGCGGCCAAGGTCAATGCCTTGTTGGCCGGTCAGGTACACACAGTCGACAATCTACCCACCTACCTCGCCGATGCCGTCGCCCAGCAGGGAGCCAAGGTGCTGGTCTCCGAGACCGGCGGGTGGGTCCCGTTCACGATGCGCATCGATGCGGCGCCGTTCGACGACGTCAGGGTCCGCCAGGCGATGCGCCTGATTTGCGACCGCCAGCAGATGATCGATCAGGCCTTCAACGGCTACGGCAGGCTCGGTAACGATCTCTACGCCCCCTTCGACGTCAACTACCTCGGCGACGAATTGCCACAGCGCGAACAAGACATCGAGCAGGCCAAGTCGCTGCTCGCCGCCGCCGGGCAGGAGGGGGTGCAGGTGGAACTCGTCACCTCTAGCGGTGTCGGGTCAGGCGCTGTCGAGTCGGCCACACTGTTCGCCGAGCAGGCCAAGGCAGCGGGCGTGGACGTCCGGCTCAACAAGGTCGACGGCAGCATCTTCTACGGCGAACAGTACCTGAGTTGGACATTCGCCCAGGACTTCTGGAGCACCCGGCTCTACCTGCCGCAGGCCGCGGCGTGCGCGCTGGAAACCTCGCCCTACAACGAGACCCATTGGTACGACAAAGATTTCGAGGGACTCATCCTTGCCGCCCGCGGTGAACCCGATGCGGAGCGGCGCCGCAGCCTGATTCAGGATGCACAGACCCTGGAACACGAGCAAGGCGGATACATCATCTGGGCATTCCAAAACCAGGTCGATGCCTACAGCCAATTCGTCACGGGGCTCGAGCCGGCCAGGGAACAACCCTGCTCGGCATTCCGCTTCAACCTGGTCCGGCCGGTGGACGGCTCATGAGTACCACCCACGCACCGCAGCAGGCGGCACCCACACGTCGGCCGAGCGCGGCGCGGGCCTGGCTGCTCTGGCTGGCGCGTCGCCTCGGGCTCGCGCTGCTCACCCTGTGGCTGGTATCGGTCATCGTGTTCATCGCCACCTCCGCCTTGGGTGATCCGGTGCGCGCGGTCCTGGGTAAGGACTACGAGGTCAGCCCAGAGCGGGTCGCGATGATTCGAGCCGAGCTCAACTTGGATCTGCCCGTGGTGCAGCGCTACTTCAACTGGCTCGGCGAACTCCTGTCGGGAGACTTCGGTAACTCCATTGCCAACGGGGTGAGCGTCGCCGAGCTGATCGGGCCGCGCGTGGCCAACAGCGCGTTTCTCGTGCTGTGCGTGGCTGTCGTGATGGTTCCGCTGGCATTGGTCCTTGCGATCATCTCGGCGCGAGGCCGCGGCGGAATCGTCGACAACGTGATCCAGTTCTTCACGCTGGCACTGGCGGGCGTGCCCGAGTTCGTCACCGGCATCTTGTTAGTGGCGCTGCTTTCCACCACCGTGTTCCACATCCTGCCCGCCGTCACAGTGCTGCCGATCGGTGCCGCCCCATGGAACACTCCGAGCGCGCTGATCTTGCCAGTGACCACGCTCGTGATCGCTGTCGTGCCCTACCTCGTGCGGATCCTTCGCGCGAACCTCATCGAGACCCTCGACTCGGACTACGTCGAGCTCGCCCGGCTCAAGGGCATCCCGGAGAGCCAGGTCGTGTGGCGTCATGCGTTGCCCAACACAGTCGTCCCGGCGATCCAGGTGACAGCTCTCCAGCTGGCCTGGCTGGTGGGCGGCGTTGTCTTGATCGAGTATCTGTTCAACTATCCCGGCATCGGGGCGGCGCTAGTGGACTCCGTTCGCAACTCAGATTTCCCGATGGTTCAGGCGCTGACAATGATCATCGCCGCCGCGTACATAGTTGTGAACCTGGTAGCTGATGTCGCTTCCATTCTCCTGACCCCACGAGCCAGGACGGGGATGGTGTCATGAAACTGGTGCAAGCCTTGAAAACCGACCCACGCATCGTCGTTGGGACGGTCCTCACCCTGCTGATCGTCTTCCTGGCAGTGTTCGGGCCGATGATCGCGCCCCATGGCGAGTCAGAGGTCGTGGGCAAGCCCTACTCGATGGAGGGGGGGTTCCTCGGCACCGACTACCTCGGCCAAGACGTCCTCACCCGGGTCCTTTATGGCGGCAGGTCGATCCTGGTCATCGCGCTGCTGGCCACTCTGCTTGGCGTGGTGCTGGGGGTTTTGATCGGCGTCACCGCTGCCTACAGCGACGGATGGTTCGATGAGTTGCTGATGCGCGGCAACGACGTGCTGCTCGCGTTCCCACAGATCCTGCTGGCCTTGCTGGTGCTGAGCGCTGTCGAACAGCCCACATGGTGGATGGTGGTGCTGCTGGTTGGGATAGCGCACGCACCACGGGTGGCCCGCGTGGCCCGTGGTGTCGCGCTCACCTACGTCAAACAGGACTTCGTCACCGCAGCCGAAGCCATCGGCGAGCCCCGGTTGCGGATCGTGGCGACCGAGCTGGGGCCCAACCTCGTGGTCCCGCTACTCGCGGAGGCAGGACTCCGATTGACCTACGCCATTGGGCTGGTGGCGGGTATCGGATTCCTCGGCTTCGCGACAAACCCAGGGGCGGCGGACTGGGGACAGATGACAAACGAGAACCGGCTGGCCCTGCTCGTGCAGCCCTGGGGCGTGTTGGCGCCCGTGCTGCTGATCGCCGTGTTCACAATCGGCACGAACCTGATCGCCGACGGACTGGCGTCTCGCGCCGCGAAGGGGTAAGGATGAACGCGTCAACGGTTGCCCATGTCAGCGAACTCAGCGTCACCCTGGTCAAGGGCCAGGTCGGCGTGGTGGAGGACGTCACATTCGACTTGTACCCAGGCAAGATCCTCGGGCTGGTGGGGGAGTCGGGCTCGGGGAAAACCACGACGGGAACCGCGCTGCTTGGCTACGCCCGCACCGGGGCCCAGATCAGCGGCGGCAAGATCCTGGTGGCAGGCCACGACATCCGCTCGCTGAGCCTCAACCAGGTGCGCAGCGTCCGCGGCGTCGACATCGGCTACGTCCCGCAGGACCCGAGCTCGGCGCTGAATCCGGCGATCCGGGTCGGGGAACAGCTGCGGGAACTGCTCGATCTCCACCAGATCGGAACTCCCGACGAGCGACACCAGCGGATCCTGGAGATCTTGCCCGAGGTGGGGCTGCCCAACGACACCGAGTTCCTGCGCCGCTACCCGCATCAGCTTTCCGGCGGTCAGGTGCAGCGGGTCGCGCTGGCCATGGTGTTCCTGCCCCGGCCGCAGGTGCTGGTGCTCGACGAGCCGACCACGGGTCTCGACGTCACCACCCAAGCAATGGTGTTGGCCACGCTCGATGAACTATGCGAGCGTTTCGAGGTCGCCGCGCTGTACGTGACCCACGACCTGGCTGTGGTTGGTACCATCGCCGACGAGATCGCCGTGATGTACGCCGGTGAAGTGATTGAACACGGACCCGTCTCGGCGGTATTCCGCACCCCCAGTCATCCCTATACGCGGGCCCTCCTTGATGCCATCCCGCACATTCACACCCCGTTCGCGCTGCACGGCATCCCAGGTCTGGCGCCGCAGCCCGGGGCCCGGCCCTCGGGCTGCCGGTTCCATGAT
This sequence comes from Arachnia sp., assembly GCA_047972985.1. Taxonomy (GTDB): domain Bacteria; phylum Actinomycetota; class Actinomycetes; order Propionibacteriales; family Propionibacteriaceae; genus Arachnia. Next base: position 4,015 of record JBKEBG010000125.1, on the reverse strand, counting down.
CGCTGCACTTTCGCCACCGCCGAATGCGTGACGACCGAGCCAGCACCCGTCGACCTTGGGACGGGGCACTTCGCTCGCTGCCTGCAGCTGGACGAGTTGCCCCGCTGGGACCCGAACGATCGCGCGGTTGCCGACACCGATCCCGCCAAGGACCGCACACCGCTGCTGGTCGTGGCGGGGCTGAACGCCTACTACGGCAAGTCGCACGTGGTCCACGACGTCAGCTTTGAACTCGCCGAGCGGGAGATCGTCGCCTTGGTTGGGGAATCCGGCTCAGGCAAGACGACGATCTCGCGCTGCGTCGGCGGAATCCACGACGGCTGGGACGGCACTATTGCGCTGGCTGGTGACCCTATGGCCAGGAGCGCTCGGCAGCGCAGCGTCGGCCAGCGTCAACGAGTGCAATACATCTTCCAGAACCCCTACGGCTCGTTGAATCCCCGACGAACCGTGGAACAGATCCTGCGGCGCCCGCTGGAACTATTCGGCCTGGCGCAGGGACGCGCCGCCACCGAGCGTGCCGCTGAGCTGCTTGATTCGGTGCAACTGGGGGAGGGCCTGCTGAGCCTGCGCACCAACCGCCTTTCCGGTGGCGAGCGGCAGCGCGTGGCCATCGCTCGGGCGCTGGCCGTCGAACCCGACATCCTGGTGTGTGACGAGATCACATCCGCGCTTGACGTGTCGATTCAAGGATCCATCGTGGCCTTGTTGGATGACATCAAGGCCACGCGGGGCATCTCGATGCTGTTCGTGACCCACGATCTGGCTCTGGTCCGATCGATCGCCGATCGGGTGCTGGTGCTGCAGGACGGGCACCTCGTCGAGTCGGGGTTGGCGGCCCAAGTCATCGATCACCCGGAAGCCGCCTACACCAAGGACCTGCTGGAACACACCCCGACGCTGGACCGCTGGTCACAGGACTAGCCACGGCACCGCCCCCGGTGGCTGCGCCGCGACGGATATTCACGCGGGTGTACGGCTCATCGGCGCGGTGACCCCTGATGTGCTGTAGGACTGGTGAGGCTATCCCCGATCAGGAATGTGAGCCATGAAGCAACTTCCCGTGCCCCCGCTTGAGCAGAGCCTCGACCGCTACCTCGAGACCCTGAGCTGCCTGCAAACCGAGCCCGAACAAGCGATCAGCGAGAGCTTCGTCGCCGGCTTCCTGGCAGAGGAGGGGCCCGCCTGCCAGGCTGAACTCATCCGATTCGCCGAGTTGGAGAATGCGGCGGGGCATAGCTGGATGTCTGAGGCATGGTTTGATGCCTACTTCGCCGTGCGGACCCCATTGCCGCTGACCAGCAATGTCGCGTTCCAGATCAACTGGAACTCCCGCCTGACGGGGGCCGCCTTGGCAGCTGACGTGGCGCGGCGGCTGGCTGCGGTGCACCTGCGGTATCTGCGTGGAGAGGCCGAACCCGATCTCAGCCCCCGCGGCGAAGAGCTCAGCCCCACGCAGTGGCGCTACCTCGCCGGGGGGATTCGGCACCCGCGCTTCGACGTCGACACCTACCTCGACGGGCCTGATGGGGCGGGCTGCCGCGAGATCGTCGTGCTGCGTCACAACCATGCCTGGGCGGTGCGAGTGGCCGACGGAACCGGGAACCCGCTGCCGCGAAAGGCCATCGAGTCGGCCCTGCAAGCGATCATCGACCAGACACCCGCCACGGACGGCGGATTCACAGACCCGTCCTATCTTGGCGGCGACGACGCGGCGGGGCTGTTAGACGAGTTGCTCACCGACACCGCCAATGACGCGGTATATACCCGGCTGCGAGACGCGCTGTTCGTGCTCGACCTCGCCGACGAAGGTGGTGAGATAGCCGATGCGATGCGCCGGCTCAGCTTCGACCCAGGCCAGGCGTGGGCGTTCAAGACCACGAGCTTCCAGGTAGGCCTGGCCGATGGCTTCCTCGCAGTGCACTTCGAGCACTCGTTGGCTGATGGCGCCACGCTCAAGGAGTTCGTCTCCCGGGCCCAGCGCATCGGGCCCGATGACCGTCCCAGCGATCCGGCGCCCATCCAGCCGTTGGCCTGGCACCTCAATGATGAAACGGCCGGTTTCCTCACCGAATCCATGGCCTCCTACCGCAGCCAGGCCGCCGACTATCGGGTGGAGATCATTCGGGTGCCCTTCGCTGCGCCAGAGGGATTCAAGTTCTCCCACGATGCCGGGATGCAGTGGGTGGTCCTCGCCGCTCAGTTGGCCACATGGGGGCGCGCGCGCAGCACCTACGAGGCTGTAGACATGCGCGAATACCTGCATGGCCGCACCGAATGTCTCCGCTCACTGACCCCTGAGGCGCTGTCGCTGGCCCGCGGCCTGCTCACCGCTGAGGCCACCGCAGACCAGGTGTTCGCGGCCAGGGCTGCCCATTCGAGATGGGTGAAGGCCTGCAAAAGCGGCAACGCGTTCGATCGTCACCTCTTCGGGCTGCGGCTGGCCGCGCGGCGCCTCGGGCTGAGCCCCGAGGTGTTTGCCGACGAAGGATATCGCCGGCTCACCACAGAACTGCTGTCCACCACGTCCCTGGGAGACCGCGCGCAGTTGATCCGGCTGACCTTCGCACCCACCTCGCCGGGAGGTATCGGGGTCAACTACACAGCCGACCCGGGCAGTTATGAGTTTTGCCTGTCCTGGCGCACCGACGAGCGCCCGGACCTGGCTCGCTTCGTCGAGCACCTCGCGCCCATGGCTGAGGCGCTGGCAGCAGCCGTGCAGCGCGCCGCCCGCGCCTGAGCAGTGCCCCTGGGGGTGGGGCGTGTGGCCCTCCCCCGGCGGGTTCGGCTGGCATGATAGCTGCCCTGAGGTTGGGGTGGAATCGACGTTTTGACCCGGGACCACCGGGGACGTAAGCTAGTGCGCTGTTGCGCGCTGTGGGCACGCCTAGCGTTTTCAGCGGCCAGCGCAACCACTTTTGTCATCGTTAGAGAACCGATCTGGAAGCGGGCTGTTGGCCGTGTCTACTTACACCCCCAAGCCGGGCGAAGTTACCCGGAACTGGCATGTGATCGACGCCGAGGACATTGTCCTGGGTCGTCTCGCGACGCACGTCGCAACGCTGCTGCGCGGCAAGCACAAGCCCACCTTCGCTCCTCATGTGGACGGCGGGGACTTCGTCGTTGTCGTGAACGCCTCGAAGATCGCGCTCACCGGGAACAAGCGCACCGATTCGATGCGCTACTCGCACTCCGGCGCCCCGGGCGGCCTGAAGCAGATCGCTATCGGCGATTTGCTGGACAAGGACCCCCGCAAAGCCGTCGAGCGCGCCGTGTGGGGCATGCTGCCCAAGAACAAGCTGAGCCGTCAGCTCATCACCAAGCTCAAGGTCTACGCTGGGCCTGAGCATCCGCACGCTGCTCAGAAGCCGCAGCCCTACAAGATCACCCAGGTCGCCCAGTGAGTGAGGGAGCCGTCATGACTGACACCGCCGAGACCACCGACGAGATCAAGCCGTTCACCGACGACCAGGACCGCGAGATCGCCTATCGGGCCGACGCAAGCGCCGCTGGTGCGGGTACCGCGGAGCAGCCAGCCGTCATCGCCCCCGGCGCAGCCACCGGCCGCCGCAAGGAGGCCGTCGCTCGTGTGCGGATCATCCCCGGCACCGGGAACTGGTCGATCAACGGCCGCGCGCTGGAGGACTACTTCCCCAACAAGGTGCACCAGCAGCTGGTGAGTGACCCGTTCGCCACCGCCGGGGTCGTCGACTCCTATGACGTCATCGCACTCATCCACGGCGGGGGAGTCACCGGCCAGGCGGGCGCGCTGCGGCTGGGCGTGGCCCGGGCCCTCAACGCCGTAGACACCGAGGTGAGCCGCCCCGGGCTGAAGAAGGCCGGGATGCTCACCCGCGACGCCCGCGTCAAGGAACGCAAGAAGGCCGGCCTCAAGAAGGCCCGCAAGGCCCCGCAGTACAGCAAGCGCTGATCAGCGACTTTCGCATCGACGCCCGCCACGGTTCGCCGCGGCGGGCGTCGTGGTTTGTGTGCCGCTGACGTGGCAGGCATGCCC
>JBKEBG010000117.1:0-1671 GCA_047972985.1 Arachnia sp. | reverse complement strand
GTGCGCAGGCCGTGGCGCAGCGTGTATGCCTTGGTCAGGTCACGCGCTTCCAGCGTCATCGTGGTGCTCCCGTCTGTCCGGCCCCGGTGCGGACGAAGTCGCCGCGGTCCCCGCGCAGGCTGGGGAAGCTGGACAGCAGCCGTTGGGTGTACGCGTGCTGCGGTGTGCGGTAGATCTCCGCGGCCGTCCCCTGTTCGACGATGCGGCCCTCCAGCATGACGGCGATCCGGTCGGAGATCTCGATCAGCATCGGCAGGTCGTGGGTGATGAAGATGACCGCGAACCCGAGCCGCTCGCGCAATCGCATGATTTCGCGGATGATTCCGCGCTGGACGACCACGTCGAGCGCGGTGGTGGGCTCGTCCATGATCATCACCTGGGGATCGAGCGCCAGGGCCATGGCGATCATCACCCGCTGGCGCATGCCGCCGGACAGTTCGTGCGGGAAGCTCGACAGCCGGGCCGGGTCGACGCCCACCAGCGCGAGGAGTTCCTCGCTGCGGGCCCGTTTGGCCGCCCGTGACATGCCCGGCCGATGGGTGTCGAACACGTCGAAGAGCTGCGCGGAGATGCTGATCACCGGATTGAGGGAGTTCATCGCACCCTGGAACACCATGGAGACCTTGTCCCAGCGGAACGCCCGCAGCGGTTCGTCGGCGAGGCCGACCACGTCGATGTCCTCGCCGGACCGGTCGTGGAAGACGACCTCTCCCGCGGTCAGGACAGCCGGTGGCTTCAGCAGCCGGTTCAGGCCGTACGCGAGTGTCGTCTTGCCGCAGCCCGACTCCCCCGCGAGCCCGAGGATCTCGCCCCGGTGAAGCGTCAGGGAGACGTCGCGCACCGCCGGGACGGGCGGATCGACCTCGTAGGTGATGGACACGCCTCGCGCGCTCAGCACGGGGTCACTCATGCGCCCGCCCCTTCCGTGACGTCGACGCCGACGGCACCGCTCCGGTGGGCGCCGGCGGCGCGCCGCACCCGGCGCGCATTCGCCGGCACGGTGCGGAGCTTCGGGTTGATGATCTCGTCGATGGTGAAGTTGATCAGGGACAGGCCGGCACCCAGCAGCGCGATGAGGATGCCCGGCGGGACGAACCACCACCAGGCTCCTGTCCCCAGCGCCTGTCCGGTCTGCGCGTCGTTGAGGATCGTGCCCCAGGTGATGGAATCGGTCGCGCCGAGGCCGAGGTAGCTCAGCCCTGCCTCGCCGAGGATCGCAAAGATGATCGCGTAGAGGAACTGGGCTGCCAGCAACGGCAGCAGGTTGGGGAGGATCTCGACGAGGATCACCCGCGCCGGCCGTTCGCCGGCCACTTTCGCCGCGGACACGTAGTCGCGGGTGCGCAGGGAGCGCGCCTGGACGCGCAGCACGACGGCCGATCCCGCCCAGCTCGTGATCCCGAGCACGAAGGCCACCAGCAGCCAGCTCCGGGCCGGGAAGTAGGTGGCGATCACCATGGCCAGCGGGATGCCGGGGATGACCAGCATGATGTTGGTGAACAGCGACAGGACCTCGTCGCCCCACCCGCCCAGGTATCCGGCGAGGATGCCGAACAGGATGGACAGCGACAGCGCCAGCAGCGCGGCGACGATGCCGACCATCAGGGACCCGCGGGTGCCGTGGGCGAGCTGGGCGAGGACGTCGTAGCCGAGCTTGGTCGTGCCCAGGAG
>JBKEBG010000002.1:0-4159 GCA_047972985.1 Arachnia sp. | reverse complement strand
ACATTGAGCCACCCCTCGCCGCCCCGCTTGATGGGGCGCGTCATCGCGACACGGGCGGCCTCACTCGGGCGGTTGGTCAGGTAGGACGACTCCAGGGCCTGGATGCCGTACTCGCCGAAGGCGAGCTTCGTGGCTCCCTTGGCCATGCCGTCACGCTTGGGGTGGTGCTGCTTGCGGTACTTCAACCGACGTGGAATGAGCATGATTCTTAGGCTCCTGCGTTCTCAGTTGCGGGCGCGGCCTCGGCCTTGGCGGCCTCGGCGCGGCGGCGACCGCCGCGTTCCGGACGGTCACCGCGACCCTCGCCACGGCGTCCCGGACGCTGACGTCCGCTGGGGGCAGCGTTGCGGGCGGCCTTCTGCGCGGCGCGCTCGGCGCGGGTACCGGTCACGTCGCCCTTGTAGATCCACACCTTGACGCCGATCCGACCGAAGGTGGTCCTGGCCTCGTAGAACCCGTAGTCGATGTCGGCGCGCAGCGTGTGCAGCGGCACCTGGCCATCCCGGTAGCCCTCGGAGCGAGACATTTCGGCGCCGCCCAGACGCCCAGAACACTTGATCCGGATGCCCTTGGCACCGGCGCGCATGGCGGTCTGCTGTGCCTTGCGCATCGCCCGGCGGAATGCCACGCGGGCGCCGAGCTGCTCGGCGACCCCCTGGGCCACCAGCTGCGCATCGATCTCGGGGTTCTTGACCTCGAGAATGTTGAGCTGGACCTGCTTGCCGGTCAGCTTCTCCAAGTCGCCGCGCACCCGCTCCGCCTCGGCGCCGTGGCGGCCGATGACGATGCCCGGGCGGGCAGCATGCAGGACTCGCGTGACCCGCTCGGAGCGACGCTCGATCTCAATGGAGCTGATGCCAGCTCGTTCGAGGTTCTTGGTCAGGTACTGGCGGATCTTGACGTCTTCGCCCACGTAATCGGAGTACTGCTTCTCCGCGTACCAGCGAGAGATGTGATCGGTGGTGATGCCGAGACGGAAGCCGTTCGGATTGATCTTTTGACCCATAACTCAGGCCTCCTTCTGCTCGCGGGGCTCAACGACGACGGTGATGTGCGCGCCGCGCTTGAGAATCCGGCTCGCGGATCCCTTGGCGCGGGGACGGATGCGACGAAGCGTCATTCCCTCATCGACGAATGCCTGCGAGATGTATAGGTCATCGCTGCGCAGGTCCTCGGCGTGTTCGGCGTTCGCCACGGCGGAAGCCACCACCTTGTAGACCGGCTCGGAGGCGGCCTGAGGTGCGAACTTCAGGGTGGTCAGGGCGTCGGCCACGTCCATCCCGCGGACGAGGTCGATGACGCGGCGGACCTTGGTGGGGCTCATGCGGACGTGGCGCGCGATGGCGTACGAACCAGGACGATCCCCGAGCAGGGTCTCGCGACGACGGCTCATGCCGTTCTCGGTGCTCATATCTCGATCAGTTCCTTTACTGCCTGCCGTTAGCGGCGGCGTGCCTTCTTGTCGTCCTTCACGTGACCCTTGAAGGTGCGCGTGGGGGCGAACTCGCCCAGCTTGTGCCCGATCATCGCCTCCGTGACGAAGACCGGGATGTGCTTGCGACCGTCATGCACTGCGATCGTGTGCCCCAACATGTCGGGGACGATCATCGAGCGGCGCGACCAGGTCTTGATGACTTGCTTGGTGCCCTTCTCGTTCTGAGCGTCCACCTTCTTGGCGAGGTGGTCGTCGACGAAGGGGCCCTTCTTCAGGCTGCGTGGCATATTTGTTCAGGCTCCCTATCAGCGCTTCTTGCCGGTCTTGCGGCGACGCACGATCATCCGATTGCTCGCCTTGTTCTTGTCGCGGGTGCGGCCCTCGGGCTTGCCCCACGGGGACACCGGGTGGCGGCCGCCCGAGGTACGACCCTCGCCACCACCGTGCGGGTGATCCACTGGGTTCATGACCACACCGCGCACTGTCGGGCGGATACCCTTCCAGCGGCTACGGCCGGCCTTGCCCCAGTTGATGTTCGACTGCTCGGCATTACCAACAGTTCCGACGGTGGCACGGCAGCGGACGTCCACCATGCGCATTTCGCCCGAAGGCATGCGCAGCGTGGCGTATTTGCCTTCGCGGGCCACGAGCTGGATCGAGGCCCCCGCGGAACGGCCGAGCTTGGCGCCGCCGCCGGGGCGAAGCTCCACCGCGTGCACCGTGGTGCCGACGGGGATCTGCCGCAGTTCAAGGTTGTTACCCGGCTTGATGTCGGAGCCTTCGCCCGCGGAGACCATCGCGCCTTGACTCAGGCCGTTGGGGGCGATGATGTAGCGCTTTTCACCATCGAGGTAGTGCAGCAGCGCGATGCGGGCGGTGCGGTTCGGGTCGTACTCGATGTGAGCGACCTTGGCCGGGACGCCGTCCTTGTCGTAGCGCTTGAAGTCGATGATGCGGTAGGCCTGCTTGTGGCCGCCGCCGATGTGGCGTGTGGTGATCCGGCCGGTGTTGTTGCGGCCACCGGTCTTGGGCTTGGGCGCCAGCAGCGACTTCTCGGGGGTCGAACGCGTGACCTCAGCGAAGTCAGCGACGCTCGAGCCGCGACGGCCGGGGGTCGTTGGCTTGTACTTGCGGATTGCCATGACTGTTCAGTCCTTTTCTAGCCCGGTCAGGCGACCGAGCCCCCGAAGATGTCGATGCGGTCGCCATCGGCCACCGTCACGATGGCACGCTTAGTGTCGACCTTCTTACCGATACCGAAGCGTGTGCGGCGGCGCTTGCCCTGCCGGTTCAGTGTGTTGACCGAGGTGACCTTCACATCGAAGATCTGCTCGATGGCAATCTTGATCTCGGTCTTATTCGCGTCGGGGGCCACAATGAACGTGTACTTGCCCTCGTCGAGCAGGTTGTAGCTCTTCTCACTGACGACCGGACGCAGGATCACGTCCCGGTGGTCGCGGATCTTGAAATCGCTCACTTCTTGCTCTCCTTCGGCGCCACTGCGTTGACGAACCCGGCTGCCTCAGCGGCCTCGGCGCTGTTGAACCACACCTCCGCGATGGTGCGTGAGTACCACGGGGACTCCGGGGTGTGGAACTTCATCGAGTCCTCGTTGCCCTTGATATCGAAACCGGCCGGGGGCTCGGTGCCGCGGAACGAATCTGTGCCGTAGTCGGCGGCCTCGGCCTTGGCGGGCTCGGTCTTCTGCGCGGCGGCCTGCTTGACCGGGACCTCCACGACATCGTCTTCGGCCGCGGGGGCCTCATCGGTCACCAGTGCGGCCAACGCTGCAGAGGTGAACACGATCGTGTCGTTGACCAGGACGTCATAGGTGTTCAGCTGATCGACGGCCAGCACGTGCACCTCGGCGAGGTTGCGAACGCTGAGCCAGGCGATGTCCTCGAACCGGTCGAGCACCACGAGCATCTTGTCGATGGCTCCGATGCTGGACAGCGTGGCGATCGCGGCCTTGGTGGAGGGCGCCTCACCCGAAACGATCTCGGAGACCACGTGCACCTGGCCGTCCCTGGCCCGATCGGACAGTGCGCCGCGCAGCGCGGCGGCAACCATCTTCTTGGGCGTGCGCTGCGCGTAGCTGCGGGGTTGCGGCCCGTGAACCACGCCACCGCCGGTCCAGATCGGGGAGCGACGCGACCCGTGACGGGCGCGGCCGGTGCCCTTCTGGCGCCACGGCTTGGCGCCGCCGCCGCGAACCTCGCCGCGGGTCTTGGTGGAGTGAGTTCCCTGCCGGGCCGCGGCGAGCTGCGCTACGACTACCTGGTGGATCAGGGGAACGTTGGTCTGAGCGTCAAATAGTGCGGCGGGCAGTTCAGCCTTGCCTGCCTTCTTGCCTGACGGGCTCACCACGTCGACAACGCGTGTTTCGCTCATGCTGCATCACCCTTCTTGGCGGCGCTGCGGACGACCACCAGCGAGCCGTTGTTGCCGGGAATCGCGCCACGGACGAGCAGCAGACCGCGCTCGGCGTCGACGGCGTGAACTGTGAGGTTCTGCACCGTCACCTTGTCGTTCCCCATCCGGCCCGCCATGCGCAGGCCCTTGAACACGCGGCCGGGGGTGGCGCAGCCACCGATGGAACCCGGCGAACGGTGCTTGCGGTGCACGCCGTGGCTGGCGCGCAGGCCGTGGAAGCCGTGGCGCTTCATGACGCCTGCGGTGCCCTTACCCTTGCTGGTGCCGGTGACGTCAACCACGTCGCCGCCG
>JBKEBG010000001.1:0-5340 GCA_047972985.1 Arachnia sp. | reverse complement strand
TCACCACGACACGGGAACTCGTTGCTTCGGCGGCGATGGGCAGTGCATCGAGGATGCCGGTCAGGCTCAGCGTCTGGGTGATCTCAGTGCGAGTGGTCATGGGTGACCTTTCCTGTGTGTTTGACGGCGACGATACCCACCCCGGCGAGGTGGTGAGAGTGACGGTGGAACACGGCTCGCATCCGGCGGACTCGCTCGCGGGCTGGTTTGTTGGTGATGACGTTGCCGAAGAACCGCGCGGCACCTCGAAGGCCCTCGTCACGCAGGATGCGGCTGGGGTCGACTAGGCGCATGGGGGCGCTCGCGGTCCAGGCCACGGTGAGGCCATTGGCCTCCAGCAGGCTCGACCACCCGGCAATAGTCAGGGGACGAGCCCCCACTTTGATAGTGCGCGATAGCTCCTTCGATACCTCGTTGACCACGGCCGCGGGGACGTCGTCGGGCCGGAAAGCGAGTTCGTGAATGGCATAGCGGCCGCCGGGCCTGAGGATCCGTGCCGCCTCGGCCACCACGTTGTGCTTGTCCGGGCTGCCGAGCATCGACATCATTGCCTCCCCGACAACGAGGTCCGCCGATGAGCTGGGCAGCCCAGTGTCGGTGGCGTCGGCGGTGACGCAACGCGCGTTCGGCCTGCCGCCCAGCACAGTATCGAGTTGGGATCTCCCCTCGGGGTGGGGATCCACGCCGGTGTAGCTGGCGGGAGCGGCCGCCAACAACAACTCGGCGGTCCTTCCCACTCCGGGCCCGAGCTCGACGATGTCATCGCCCTCGGTGGGTGCGGCGGCCCCGAGCAGTTGCCTGGTGAGTTCGATGCCACCGGGGCGCAGCACGCGCTTGCCGAGCTTGGCCAGTAGCCAGTGCCCCTGAAGCCGGTATTCCTCCGGGTGCCGACGCGTAGCAGTTTTATTCATAGCTTTGCCTGCCTATATTCATATAGGACAGCCTAACCTAGTGATTTTGCGGGTCACCGACGGGGTGGTTGATAACGCACCGGGCAGTGGCCCGGCGAGAATTGAGACTCGGCGCTCATCGGCCAGGGGAGCCAGGCCAACGCCACGCCAGCACTGTGGCCGACCACGCAAGAATCGGGGACCCTCGCCCCCCGGCTGGTGCAGCTACCTGGCCAGCGGCGAGCCGAAACCTGCTCTGGCTAGTGCGGGTAGCCGATATCGGTACGGTGGAAGCCGCTGGTGTAGCCGATCCGCTCGGCGAAGCAGTAGGCCCGGTTCCGGGCGGCCGCGAGGTCCTCGCCCACCCCCACCACGCTCAGCACCCGGCCACCAGCAGAGACCAGGACGTCACCGTCGAGCCGGGTCCCGGCCTGCAGCACGTAGGCATCGCCCTCGCTTTCCGGGAGCGTGATCTTGCCGCCGGTCCGGTGGGTGCCGGGATAGCCGTCGGCCGCCTCCACCACGACCACCGCCGAGCCGTCACGCCAGGCCAACGGGGTCGATTCGAGGGTGCCCGTCGCCGCGGCATACAGCACTCCGCCCAGCGGGGTCTCCAGCAACGCCAGCACTGCCTGGGTCTCCGGATCGCCGAAGCGCACATTGAACTCGACGACGCGAAGTCCCCGGGAGGTCAGCGCCAGGCCGGCGTACAGCAGCCCGACGAAGGGGGTGCCGCGGCGGTTCATCTCGTCCAGGGTGGGCTGGATGACCGTGGCCATGATCTCGCCGGAGAGCCCGGCCTCGGTCCACGGCAGCGGGGTGTAGGCACCCATGCCCCCGGTGTTGGGGCCGGCATCGCCGTCGCCGACGCGCTTGTAGTCCTGGGCCGGGAGCAGCGGCACAGCACGCTCGCCGTCACAGATCGCGAACAGGCTCACCTCCGGCCCGTCGAGGTACTCCTCGATGACCACGCGAGCGCAGGCAGCGGCATGGGCCTCCGCCTCCTCGCGGTCCCGGGTGACGATCACGCCCTTGCCGCCAGCCAGACCATCGTCCTTGACCACATAGGGGGCGCCGAACTCCGACAGCGCGGCGGCCGCCTCCTGTGGCGTCGAGCACACCCGGGACGCGGCCGTCGGCACCCCGGCATCGGCCATGACCTGCTTGGCGAATGCCTTGGACCCTTCGAGTTGGGCCGCCTCCTTGCTCGGACCGAAACAGGCCAGGCCGGCCGAGCGCACGGCGTCGGCGAGGCCATCCACCAGCGGGGCCTCGGGGCCCACGACCACCAGATCAGCCGCCACCGAGACCGCGAAGGCCACGACGTCGTCGGTATCGGCCGGGTCTACCGCGACACACGTGGCCACCTCGGAGATCCCAGGATTGCCGGGCAGGGCGTAGATCGCGGTCACTTCCGGGTCATATGACAGGGCCAGGGCCAGCGCATGCTCGCGGCTTCCGGACCCAAGCACAACAACGATCATGGCGATCAGTCCTCAATGAGATCGTGGATGGCGACTGATTGTTCCCGGCCCGGCCCGACGCCGATACCGGAAATCCGACAACCGATAAGCTCCTCCAGCCGCTTCACGTAGCGCTGCGCGTTGAGCGGCAGGTCGTCGAAGGATCGCGCCTGGGAGATATCCTCACTCCACCCGTCGAGGTACTCGAAGACCGGCTGGGCGTGGTGGAAGTCCGACTGGGTCAGCGGCATCACGTCGTGGCGCACCCCCTCGACTTCGTAGGCCACGCACACCGGAATCTTGTCCCAGCCGGACAGGATGTCCAGCTTGGTGAGGAAGATGTCGGTGAATCCGTTGATCTTGGCCGACTGCTCCACCAGCAGCGCATCGAACCAGCCACAGCGGCGCGGCCGGCCGGTGGTGGCGCCGAACTCCCCGCCCGCCTCACGCAGCCGGTCGCCGTCGGCATCGAACAGCTCGGTGGGGAATGGCCCCTCACCTACCCGGGTGGTGTAGGCCTTGGCGATGCCCACCACCCGATTGATCCTGGTTGGCCCGACGCCGGCCCCGGTGCACGCACCGGCGGCAATCGGGTTGGACGAGGTCACGTAGGGGTAGGTGCCGTGATCGACATCGAGGTGATGAGCCTGAGCCCCCTCGAACAGCACCACCTTGCCGGCATCGAGGGCATCGTTGATGTACCGGCCGCTGTCGACGACGTGGGGGCGAATCACCTCGGCGTGCGCCAGCAGACCTTCGACGATCTCCTCGGCGAGAATCTCGCGGCGGTTGTACACCTTCACCAGCAGCTGGTTCTTCTGATCCAGCGCACCTTCGACCTTCTGCCGCAAGATCGACTCGTCGAAAATGTCTTGGATCCGCAGCCCCAGCCGATTCACCTTGTCGGAGTAGGCGGGCCCGACCCCGCGGCCGGTGGTGCCGATCCGCCGATTGCCGAGGAAACGCTCGGTGACCTTGTCCAGGACCTTGTGGTACTCGGTGATGATGTGGGCGTTGGCGCTGATCAGCGGGTGCGGCACGTCGACGCCGCGGCTCCGCAGCGCCTCAAGCTCCGCGGCCATGACGTCGAGATCGACGACAACACCGTTACCGATGACAGTGGTGGTGCCCTCGTTCAAGATCCCGGCAGGCAACAGGTGCAGCACAAATGTCTCACCGCCGACGACGAGCGTGTGCCCAGCGTTGTTACCTCCCGAGTAGCGCACGCAGAGATCGACGCGGTCACCGAGTTGGTCCGTCGCCTTTCCCTTGCCTTCGTCCCCCCATTGCGCCCCAACAACGACGACGCTTGGCATGAAAGCCACCCTTCACAGCGCGAAGCCCCCGTCCCGGGGGCCCTGACTCCCGCATTCTACGGGGCAGGCAGGGCAGGGCGAAATAGATCAGACACCGCAGCCCTGCACGATGGTGCATAACCGCTACTCATGGTGACCAATCGGCCCAACGCCTTGAGGAATTGCCCCCGACAGGCCAGCATCGAGGCAAGACCAGCACCTTCGACGTAGCAGGGAGTACCGCTGTGAAGAAACTCATCAACGACCCGGACAACGTCGTGGCCGACGCCCTCAAGGGCATCGAGGCCAGCGACGAGAACGTCCGCGTTGACCACGCCAATCGTGTCATCCTTCGACGCGAACCCACCCGCGAGGGCAAGGTAGCCCTGGTATCGGGTGGCGGCTCGGGGCACGAACCCCTCCACGGTGGATTCGTGGGGCTCGGCATGCTCGACGCCGCCTGCGCCGGCCAGGTGTTCACCTCGCCCACACCGGACCAGATGCTGGCGGCCACCCAGGCCGTCGACGCCGGCGCCGGCGTGTTGCATATAGTGAAGAACTACACCGGCGACGTCCTGAACTTTGAGATGGCCGCCGATCTCGCCGCCGATGAGGGAATCAAGGTCGAGACCGTCGTGACCGCCGACGACGTGGCAGTGCAGGACTCGCTGTACACGGCGGGGCGCCGCGGGGTCGGCATCACAGTACTGGTGGAGAAGGTCGCCGGCGCCGCGGCCGAGGAGGGGCGCGATCTGGCGGCGGTGGCCGCCATCGCGCAGCGGGTCAGCGATAACGGCCGCTCGATGGGCATGGCGTTGACAAGTTGCACGGTGCCCGCCGCAGGCAAGCCCACCTTTGATCTGCCCGATGACGAGATGGAGATCGGCATCGGTATCCATGGCGAGCCGGGCCGCACCCGCAAGCACATCGGCACCGCCGCAGAGGTCGCCAAGGAGCTCGTCGAGCCCATCCTGGCCGACTACGACTTCACCGGCGCCCCGGTCATCGCCATGGTCAACGGCATGGGCGGCACTCCCCTGATCGAGTTGTACCTGCTCTACGCCGAGGTCAAGGCCCTGCTGGATGCCGCCGGGGTGCGTGTGGAGCGCAATCTCGTCGGCAACTACATCACCAGCCTTGATATGGCGGGGGCCTCCCTGACCCTACTCAAGGCCGACGACGAAGTGCTGGGCCTATGGGACGCACCGGTCAAGACGGCAGGACTACGCTGGGGCGTGTGAGCATGACTGAAACCGCTGCCCTGTCTACCTTGACCTCCTGGCTGCGAAACTTCGCCGGCGTCGTCGTCGAGAATCGCACCTACCTCACCGACCTCGATTCGGCCATCGGCGACGCCGATCACGGCGCGAACATGGCGCGCGGCATGCAAGGCGTGGTCGCCATGCTCGATGCCGAGGAACCGACGGCCGTTGATGCATTGTTCAAAAAGGTCGGCATGACGCTGGTCAGCACGGTAGGCGGGGCCAGCGGTCCCCTCTACGGCACTTTCTTCATGAAGTTCGGCGTCCAGGGCGGCTCCGGTGCCTCGCTCGACGCATCGCAGCTTGGCGCCGCGCTTCGTGCCGGGATGGACGGGGTCGTTGCCCGCGGCAAAGCCGCCCTCGACGACAAGACGATGATCGACGCGATGTCCCCGGCGCTGGAGGCCTGGGATCAGGCCCTCGACGAGGG